>CAZHSX010000045.1:0-1860 GCA_964535275.1 uncultured Candidatus Saccharimonadales bacterium | reverse complement strand
GCAAAGTCAAAATTACGGCCTCTTCAGTTAAATCCAAACCGGCCGCCTCGGCCTGGCGCCGGGCCGTGTCGATACTTATAACAATGTCGCCTAGTTCCGATCCTGGCGTCTGACTCTCGGTGTAATCGAAGGCTAAAACGTCCGTAGCTTCGGCTTTGCCTGCATACTCACGGTTCAAACGCTTAATGGCAGCATCGGTGACGAATTTGACGCTAATCGTCCCGGCCCCCGGCTCTTTGATCGCCGCCACCGCTTGGTGCAGGCGGTCACTATCTATACCGTCTGGGATGGGAGTAACTAAATTAAGTTTAAGCTTGGCCACCGGACAGCTTCTGGCGGACTAGGGCCGATACAGCCGCGCCGTCGGCCTGGCCGGCAGCTTTTTGCATCACGGCGCCGATAACTTGGCCGATTTGGGCCGGACCGGTGGCGCCGGTTTGCTGAATAACTTCAGCCACCAACTTCGCAAGTTCAGCCTCATCCATCTGCTTGGGCAAGTAACCCTCAATCACCTTGAGTTCAGCCTGCTCAGCCGCCGCCAGCTCACTCCGGCCCGCCTTCTGGTAGGCATCGATCGAATCTCGGCGCTGTTTGGCTTCACGCGCCAAGACTTTGCCGGCTTCTTCGTCACTTAATTCGTGACCCAGTTTAATCTGCTCATTTTTCAGACCGCTTTTGAGTAAACGTAAAACCGCCGTTTGGGCTGAATCTTGAGCCTTCATGGCGGCAGTTAGGTCTTGGTCGATTTGAGTAATAACGCCCACGGCTTATTTCATCATGTACATGCGGGCTTTGGCCGCTTTACGAGCACTTTTTCTAATGGCAATTTCACGCTGATCGCGCTTAGATAGCGGTTTTTCGTAATACTGTTTGCGGCGCGCGGTCGTCAAAACCCCCGCCTGCTGCACCTTTTTGGTAAAGCGGCGGATTAGATTCTCTAATGATTCCTTATCGTCTTTGCGGGTAACTTGCAACATACTCTGTATATTCTTCCCTTCGGTCATAATATAACTTAAGCAGTCTAACTGATTTTAACGGCTGATTCAAGCCTTTATCGGGTTGCCCAACACGTGCAAGTGCAAATGGTCGATCTCCTGACCAGCCGCCCGGCCATTATGAATGCGAACTTGATAATCTGTCAGGCCAGCCTGCTTAGCCGCAGCTTCGACCGCCAATAATAGCTGCCCGGCCAGCTCGACATCCGTTAGATCCACCAACCGCTCGACATGCACCTTCGGCACCACCAATATATGTACCGGCGCTTTGGGATGAATGTCGTTAAAAGCAGCCGCGAACTGGTTTTCCCACATCAACTTGGTCGGATCGGCCGCAATCGAGCAGAACAAACAATTTTGCATAGTTTGATTATAACTTAAATGAAAGTCCCGTCCGCGGGTAGCGGACGGGACTGATGGCTTCAGAGCGCGGGTATAGCCCCGACTTTGCGCCCAGTACGAGTCGGCACCTTCAGGCCGCCGTCACGGCCAAACGCCGGTGAAACGTAACAACCGGGGTTTTGGTTATGCAGTATCTTGGCATGAAGCCAGCTTAACTGTCGTTGGCTTAACCGCGCCAGCATTTTGCAGGCCCCCTGATGTTCCCCGGACCCGCGGCGGATACCCTCCAGGCGTAGGATCTCCAGGATCAGACCCGCTTTGGTGTAGCGGCGGTCGATTTCGGGTTTACCCATAACTACCCCTGGCTGGTTGGCCCTGCAGACGCATGTAGCTGATCTCGCGCTCCAGGATGTCAGGATCGAGCTGCATCAGTTCCTGGCGAGCCTCAGCGTGTTCGTCAGTCCCAATCTTATACCAGGAGCGCAGATCCATGACCGCGTCGACAAGGTCATCCTTGGTGCGT
>CAZHSX010000044.1:606-2087 GCA_964535275.1 uncultured Candidatus Saccharimonadales bacterium | reverse complement strand
CTGAAGCGGCGGGCTTTGGCGGGGAAGTCTTGATGTCACGACCGGCGGCGATAGTCACGGTGGTAATCCCTAACTGGAATGGCCGGCATCTAATCGGTGCTTGTTTGGATTCTCTGCGTTTACAAACTTTAAAAGACTTCGAAACCATTGTGGTTGATAACGGATCGGCAGACGGGTCAGTAGAGTTCGTTAAAGACAAATATCCGGAAGTTAAATTGGTCGAGCTAGACCGAAATTACGGTTTCGCTGGCGGAGTTAATGCTGGCATCAAAGCCGCGGCCAGCCGGTACATAGCACTTCTCAACAATGACGCCGAAGCCGATCCCGGTTGGCTGGCGGAACTCGTTAAGGCTGCTGATGCCAACCCGCAGGCAGGCCTGGTGACTAGTAAAATTCTTAAAATCGAGCCTGGTAGCCAGGGGGCAATGATTGATTCCACCGGCGACTGGCAGTCAACCTGGGGCATGCCGTTTGCCCGCGGACGCGACGAAATCGACCAAGGTCAATACGACCAAGCCACCAACGTTTTTGGCGGTTCCGGCGGCGCCACCCTGTACCGCCGCGCTATGCTCGATAAGCTTGGTTTGTTCGACGAACGCTTTTTTGCCTACTATGAAGACGTTGATCTAGCGTTTCGGGCTCAACTTGGCGGCTTTAATGCCCTTTTTATACCCCAAGCTATCGTCCACCACCGCATTGGAGCCACTTCTGGCGGCAATCGCAGTAGTTTTACCCGCTATCACGCCGTTAAAAATCAGATTTATTTGTACATTAAAAATATGCCCGGCTGGTTATTTTTTAAATATAGCCCATTTTTTTTGATCACTCTGCTACTCAGCTTGGCCGGCTCAATCCGGCATGGGCTGATACTCGCCCACCTCAAGGCTTATGGCGCCGTTGCGATTAACTTGCCAGGCTTGCTGGTCGATCGCTGGCGGCTGCAAGATCAGCGCACCGTATCGATTAAGGCGATTGACGGCTTGTTGTATCATGGTCTGCCGCCGCTCCAGAAGAAACAGCTAAGGCTATGGTAAAATGTCTCGGATGAAGTTTTTGCAGCCAAGATATCTTTTGATAGCCCTGCTTGCCTCTCTGCCTTTTGAGCGTATACCTTCCGTAGCCGCGGGTGGGGTGACAGTTCGAATTAGCATGATTATTGGTCTGCTACTGATTGCGCGAGTGGCATGGCAGCAATGGCCCTGGAAGAGCTGGCGGCGCGCACCCTGGGTTTATCTGCTACTTTATTTGCTCATCGGGGTACTGGCCGCCCTGGCGTCATTAAATCCCATGCATAGTTTGATGGTGATTGGATTTGACGGTTTTGTTTTCGCACTGGCTTGGGCTATCGCACAAACAGTAAAAAAGGCCGACCTAAAGACCATCAAGCGATCAGTTTTGATAGGTGCTTGCATAGTAACGGTGTTCGCCATTTATCAGTTTTTGGGCGATTTGGCCGGCCTACCGACTTGGTTAACCGGACT
>CAZHSX010000044.1:0-596 GCA_964535275.1 uncultured Candidatus Saccharimonadales bacterium | reverse complement strand
ACGGGAGGCCTACACCAAAAACGTTTTTGGCTTTCCCCGGGTGCAGTCAACAGCGCTGGAGCCGCTATTTTTCGCTAACTACCTACTGCTACCGTTGGCATTACTAGCAGCCCTAGGCAAGAGCCGCTGGGATTGGTTTTGGCAGACGCTATTTTACATGTGTGTGTTTTTAACAGTCTCGCGCGGCGGCATTGCGGCGGCGCTAGCTATATCAATCATTTTCATGATCATTAAGCTGCGGCAAAAGATGCCCCGTTCAGCCGCCAAAATTTTAGCCGCAACGACGTTAGGTGCAGTATTGGCGTATGCGGCAGTAGTATGGGTGGTTCCCGGGGTCACCCGTTTGTCAGCCCATTGGCGCACCCAAACTCCGGCCGTAACGTTGTCGGAAGAGCAAAAAGCCGCGGCGGCCGCCTCCACCCTTCAGAAACACGCTGTTAATTACGGCGAGATTACTTCAGCCGGTAACGAGAGAGCCGTGACAAGAGACTTGGGGTATCAAATATTTAAGGCCCACTCCCTGCTTGGCGTAGGCCCAGGAAATTTTGGTTATTATGCTCACCTGCTTCACCTGGATTTCGGAGCGGGGTTGACGG
>CAZHSX010000043.1:0-2171 GCA_964535275.1 uncultured Candidatus Saccharimonadales bacterium | reverse complement strand
ACCACGTTGTAGCCGGTTTTAAGCGGATCGGCAGTCGGGTTTAAAAAGGTTTGCAAGCGAGCTTTTTGGTACGGCGCCAGCGACCGGTAAACCAGCGGCCAAGCCGCCGTGGCCACTAGCGCTAATCCGGCTAGATACCGCCACCGCACTCGGGCGCTTAAAAGCATTACCAGCCAAATCGCTACTAGCACCAGCGCCGTACCCAAGTCTGGCTGCAGTAGCACTAATCCCAGGGGGATAATGGTGTAAACACCGGACAACAAAAAGAATTTGAATCGCTTCATTTGATCGTAATTGCGGGCCAAAAACTTGGCCAACACGATGATTAAAACCAGCTTGGATAACTCCGACGGTTGGAATTGAAAAAAGCCCAAATTAATCCAGCGCGTGGCGCCCAGCGCCGTTTTGCCGATCACCACCACTGCCACTAGCAGCACCAAGGTGGCCGGATATAGCCAGCGGGTGTATTTTTGCCACACCCGGTAGTCGATGGCAGCTGTACCAACCAACGCGGCCAAGCCGATGACGGCAAAAATAATTTGATTGCGAGTATCCGTGGCCGGCGCCAAGGCCGAGGCCTTAAAGGTGGTGGAATACAGCACCATGATGCCGGTCACCACTAATAGCAGGGTTACCCCCGCCAGCCACCAGTCAAAGTTTTTCCAAAACCGAGCTTTGAACATGTTCCCCCTAGACTTTCGCTATACCGATGTAAAGGTCGTGATCGCCGACCCGGACTGGCACGCCCTGCCGATCACCGGACAGGTTCAGCTCGCTGGCTAAGGTTTCAGTTTTAATCATGTCGGCATGAGCGTGAATGGCCGGGATTAATGCGTCGTCGGCCACCAGCGTTAACTCAATCCGGTCGCCGGCCTGCAGCCCCTCTTCCTTACGCCGCTGCTGCACTGCCCGCACAATGTCGCGCGCCATACCCTCGGCTTTGAGTTCGGGCGTTAGGTTAATATCGAGCTTTAGGCTTGAGCCTTTGACGACGGCTTTAACGTTGACTTCTTCGGCCATAATTTCCAGCAGCCCCGGCTGCAAGTTGGTCGGGATTTCCAATTTGCCCAGCGGTTGACGGACTTTGATCCCGGCGGCGGCCCGGGCTGCTAAGCCTTGCACTACTAATTGCCGCAGCTCGGCCATTTGCACCAGCAACTCATCATCGATCGTCCCCGCCTGCGGCCAGTCACTTAAGTGTACCGATGCCGATAGGTCTGTGCCGGCCGCCAGCTCGCGCCAAATTTTGTCACTCATAAACGGTGCCCACGGCGCCATCAACTGGCAAGTTCGCACCAATACATAATGAAGGGTCGCGAACGCCTCGGCTTTGTCCTCGCCCTTAAACCGCCTCCGGCTGCGGCGCAAGTACCAGTTACTCAAATCATCAATCAGCTCGCGCAGAGGGCGAGTGGCCCGGGCAATATCGTATTTGTCGGCCGCCTTGGTGACTTCAGTAATTGTTTGGTCCAGCCGCGCCAACATCCATTGGTCCAGCACATTGTCAGACTTTGGGATCTGGAACTCGGAGTCCGGCTTCCAATCCTCGGCCGCGGCATAAGTGGCTAAAAAGCTATAAACATTCCACAGCGTCATAAACACCTGGCGATGAATGTCGGTCATGGCATTCTGATCCAGCCGCACATCCTCGGCGCTCATCAGCGGACTGGAAAGCAAAAAGTAACGCACGGTGTCGGCGCCGTACTGGCTAAACAATTCCTCTACCGGCGGATAGTTGCGCAGACGTTTGCTTAATTTTTTGCCGTCGGCCGCCAAAATTAGGCCGGTCGCTACCACGTTGGTGTAAGCTGGTTTGTCCATTAACGCCACTGCCAAGACGTGCAAAGTGTAAAACCACAGGTGTACTTGCTCCAGCGCCTCCACAATAAACTCGGCCGGGAAGGCAGCTTCGAACTCGGCTTTGTGCTCGAACGGGTAATGGTCCTGACCGTAAGGCATGCTGCCGGATTCAAACCAGCAGTCAAACACCTCCGGAATCCGGCTCATTTCCCCGTCACATTCACTGCATTTAACCTTCACCCCGTCAATGCCCGGCCGGTGCAAATCACCTACCACCTCGGGGTTAATCGCCCGCTCTGTAAACTCGGCCACACTGGCGGCCACCCACCGGGGTTCGTTGTCGCATTGCCACACCGGGATCGGCGTGCCCC
>CAZHSX010000042.1:0-2599 GCA_964535275.1 uncultured Candidatus Saccharimonadales bacterium | reverse complement strand
GCGATTTTGTGATTGATCGCGTAATTTTCGGTGGGCAGGCCAAAGGCGTCCCAACCCATCGGGAACAAAACGTTAAACCCAGCCAAGCGTTTTTGGCGGGCCATGATATCTAGGGCCGTGTAACTGCGCACGTGGCCCACGTGCAGACCATCGCCGGACGGATACGGGAACTCGACCAAAAAGTAATACTTGGGCGCGGCCGTGTCGCTGGCCCTATACAGTTGGGCTTTGTCCCACACCGCCTGCCATTTAGGCTCGATTTCGGCTGGGTTGTATTTAGACATTCTGTGGCTCCAAGAAAATTGCCCGATGGTTCCACTTAGCCTCAAACCGCGCCATAGCTACGTAGCGATCCTTGCGGTCGTTTTGGGTGGGGCTGTAAGGGTCGTTGTAATAAAACCCCTGGTATTGTCCCGCGGCGCGGCCGCGTTTGAACCCGGTCAGCACTACCAAATGGCCCTTATTGATGTCGCTAAAGTCTTTGGCCACGCTCACCACCATTGGCCGGCCTTGTTCGATCGAGTCTACCAACGCCGGCAGGGCTTCTTTTTTGAGCTGGGCGGCAAAACTAGCCATCGATGGCGCGTCTACGCCCTCATCCTGATACTGCTTGCGACCGGCGGTGGCAATATTCCAGCTGCGGCGCCAGGCCTTAAACCCATATCTGGCCGCCGCCCGCACCAGCGCCGGGTGGAACCAACCCACATTGGCAATATAGCCGTCGTCGCCCAGGGTGCTTTCGAATAATTCCGCTAAATCGATTGCCGGCTGGTTGGTCTGCTGGCGGTAGTAGTCCATAACCATTTTCAACGCCAGAATGCCGCAAGTCTTGTCATGCCACTTGGGATCCAGCGAGCTATCCAGCTGGTTGTAGAACGGCACGTCTAAAATGTGATCGGTCGCGGTTTGAGTCAGAGACATTGCAACTATTTTAACTTAAACTGACGCTTTTTGCGCTTTTGCCATTCCGGTGATTGGCGCACCAGTTTGGTGCGGTCGTCGGGGCTAGCCAGAATGAGGGCCACCACTTCCTCGGCAAAGACGCCGTTCTGACTGCCTTTGGCCAGCACCGTATCACCGGGCTTTAGTTCTCCGGCCAGAAATTCGCCAGCCAGATACGGCGAGGCAAAACTTTTAATCCTGTCTGGCGCCAGCCCGGCATTGGCGGCTTGGGGGGCCAGCCAATCTTCGGCCATATGGCCGATTGTCACCAACAGGTCTACATCCTTGGCTGCGGCGCCCGCACGGCGGTGACCTTGCTCGGCGTAATCACCCAGTTCGTTCATGTTGCCTAGTACCGCAATCTTGCGGCCGTGAAACTGGCGCAGGGTTTCCAGCGCCGCAATGGTGGCATCGGGACTGGAATTGTAAGTGTCATCAATCACCAGGCTGCCGTTTTTGCCTGGCAGCAAGTTCATGCGCCCCGGCGCCGGATGCCAAGTTTCCAGCCGAGCCTTAATGTCCTCGGCCGGGACTGCCAACATGTGCCCGACAGCCGCGGCCGCCACCAGCGCGTACAGGCTGTGCTTGGCTATGATCGAAGTTTCGATTTTGACCTCCAAGCCGTCCAGGTTTAACAAGCCTTTGTAGCCCTTAGCTTCGTCCAAAATCAAGGTTTTAAAGTAATAATTGCCCTCCCCCAAGCCGTAAGTGCGAGCGTCAGCATGGGTTTTGACCAGTTCCGCCAAGCGGTTATCTTCGGCATTGGCCAGCACTTTATGACTACCCCGGGCCAACGACCACTTTTCGGCCGCCACAGCTTCGATAGTGCCAAAACCCTCCAAGTGCACCGGCGCGATAGCGGTAACAATACCGATGTCCGGCTGCAAATAGGTCATAAAATGCGGGATTTCACCGGGATGGTCGGCCGCCAGTTCCAGCACCAGGGCGTCGTATGGGTACTTGGCCAAGCGCCGCTTGATTTGATAGAAAATTTTCAGCCAAGCCGCTACGTTGGCCAGCGGGCGGGGCGGTTCAAGTTCAAAAATCGACAGCGGCAGGCTGATTTCGGTATTAAAGTTGCCGGCATGGGCCAGTACCTGATATTTGGCGCCCAAAACACTGGCCACGGCCAGTTTGGTGCTGGTTTTACCAAAACTGCCGGTGACGGCCACGATTATCGGATGCTTAATAGCGACCAGCCGCCGCACTTGGTCTTCCAACCGCCGGGCAATGAGCCGGCGCATAAAGGCTTTCATAACGCCCTACATTCTAACCTGAAACTGCGCCTAGAGCAACCTTAACCGCTAGGCGCTAGGGCTGGTCGGTTTCTTCGGGATTTTTGACCAAACGCAAATGCCGGCGATTTTTGACATCGTCCTCGAATTTGGTCTGATCGCGCATTTGCTGGACTTCGTGGCGGGCCATTTCGGCGCCAAGTTCGCCCACAGTTTTGGGCAGGCCCTCTTGCGTGGTCCGGCTAATGCCGTAACTGTCAATTTTGGCGTAGAACTCGGCCTGGGCCGCCTCGTCCTCCGGCGATTGGTTTTCGGGTGACATAATTGCAATTACTATAACAAAAAAGGACCAGTCATGCTGATCCGTTTTTGGTGGAGCATAGCGGGATCGAACCGCTGACCTCTTGCATGCCATGCAAGCG
>CAZHSX010000041.1:0-2783 GCA_964535275.1 uncultured Candidatus Saccharimonadales bacterium | reverse complement strand
AGGCGATCGGGTTTGGAGGCGTCGTCCTGTAGGTGGCCCGGGTCCAACCCGATTCGCCGTAATTTCTGAACTCCGTTTTGCGATGTGAGTTCTGGACCTCCCGGAACTCGAAAGCGACGTGCCGGTGGAGGTAAAGCCGCAAGTGCTCCGTGACTTCGTCCTGGCTGTGCCTGGCAACGTATCGGGCCGAGTTCAGCTGCGTTTTAGCATCCTTCCAGACTTCGGCAGCTTGAATCAGCTCCGCCGCCGCTTTTTCAACCGTTGTGCTCATGTCAAACCTCCACTCGCCTCACCTGCAAGTCGGTTTGATTATACCAGAGTCAGCCTTCGACGGCGTTGGCGAGGATTTCCAAGTTCCGGTCGTCGACGGATACAATGTCAATCTGGTAGTCGACATCGGGCGCGTAGTTGGCGGCCCAATAGGCGGCGGCCCGACGCAGGCGGTTGGCTTTGTCGGCGGTGATGTAATCAAATCCCTCGCCATAGCTGGGATTACTGCGATATTTTACTTCCACAAAATGGGTACGGCCGGCCTTTTGGACAATCAGGTCAATTTCGCACCAGCGGCTGCGCCAGTTGCGGGCCAGGATTTTAAAACCCTGTTTTTCTAATTCCGCCGCCGCTCGGTCTTCGGCCGCCCGCCCCAGGTCAGTGGACACGCGCCATCACCGGACTAAAACTGCGGCGGTGCAAGGGAGATAGGCCGGCTTCTATGGCCCGCAAATGCTGGGGCGTGCCGTAGCCCACGTGGCGGTCAAACCCAAATTCCGGATACAAATTGTGCAACCGGCGCATGTAATTATCGCGCGCGACTTTGGCGATAATCGAAGCACAAGCCACACTCAAGCAAGTTTGGTCGGCTTTAACCACCGCCCGCGCCAAATGAATACCATCGAGGTAATTGTGACTGCCGTCTAGCATCACACAATCGAACTCGCCCAATTGGGCCAGGGCCCGCAGGCCGCTTTGGCGCACAGCTCGGCTTAAACCATGACTATCGACTTCGTCGGCGCCTGCCCAGCCGATGCCGACAGACACGGCCGCGCGGCGAATTTGGACGGCCAAACGCTGGCGCTGATCATCCGATAATTGCTTCGAGTCACGCGCGCCAGGGATTTTAATGCCCGCCGGCAAAATCACGGCCGCCGCCACCACCGGCCCGGCCAAGCTGCCGCGGCCAACTTCGTCGACGCCAGCTACTATATGACCAAGCTCCCGCCACTCGGCCAATAAATCATCGTTTAAGTTCCTAAACCGTTTCATCCCGTTCATCTTATCACGATACCAAAAGAGCCCCTTTGGGGCTCTGTTTACTGCTGGGCGCTGGTGTCTTGGTCGTCGGCTTTGTCCAGTTTTTCCTGGACTTCTTCGGCCGGGGCGGCGGCTTCGTCGTCGGCGGCATCGGGATCTTTATCTGCATCATCGGCGGCGGCTGCTTTGGCTTCGGGTTTGGTTTCAGCTTCAAGGGGAGCCGTATCCTCATGAACTTGGCCGGCATCTTCGGCGTTCAGTTCCGTAACTTCGGCATCGGTTTGGGCTTCAGCAGCCGTTTCCACTTCCGGCTCGGGTTCGGCCACGTTGGCCAGCAAGCGATCAAATTCCTTTTCTTTCAGCCGGGCGCTTTTACCCTGTCGATCACGCAAATAGCTTAAGAACTGGCGGCGTACTTGGGTACGACGCACCACGTCAACCTTGGTGACATTCGGCGAATGCAATAAAAACGTCTTCTCTACCCCCACACCGCTGGCCACCCGGCGCACAGTAATGTTAGCCGAAATTTGGCCCAGCCGGCGGGCACGAATCACCACGCCCTCAAAAACCTGGACGCGGCTTTTACTGCCTTCCCGGATGGTCTGGTGCACCTTAACAGTGTCGCCGGATTGCACCTGCGGAATAGCGGCCTTGCGGCTTTTGGCATCAAATAATTTCACAGCTTCCATGACCAAGACAGTATAAAGTATCCGGCAGCCGGTATCAAGTAGTGGCGGCGGGGGTTACGACTTCGGCCGCGGTAATGCCGTCAAGACCCTGCAGTTCGGCCACCAACTCGGGGGTAGGTTGTACCTGGAACGGCAACTTCAAGGTTTTGGGATCAGGTCCGGCCAGCTTAATAAAAACCTCTGACGAGCCGCGATGATTGGTCAGCAGGTCTTTAATGCCTAGCAGTAGCTGGGTGTTGGATAAATCCGACAAGCTGATGACCAATCGCCCGGCCACCGTTTCAGTCCCAACCACCGGCGCCGGGCCGGCGACCGGCGACAACGACGCGGCCTGATCCACCAACACTTTAATTTCCCCGGTGGGCCGGCCTTCGCGGTCTTTGGTATTCACCTTACCCGTTATCTTCACCACCGTGTCGGGCTGCCACAAGTCTGGAGTGTCAGCGTAAGCGCGGGGGAACACCACCAGTTCGGTGACACCGGTTTTGTCCTCAATGCCCACAAACGCCATCGCCTGCTGACTTTTGGTGGTAATCCGCCGCACAGTAGTAATCAAACCGCCGATTTTGACGGTATTGCCCTCGCGTTTGGTTTTGAGTTCGGCGATCGGCGTAACTTGGGCCGCTAAAGCCGCTTCAAAATCATCTAGCGGGTGGCTGGATAAATACAGCCCCAATAATTCCTTTTCCCAAGCCAAACTTTCGCGTTGAGCCGGCGGTTGGGGCGGGGTTTCCAGGTGCAAGGCTGGCGCCGTGTCAGCCTGACCCAAGGATCCAAAAATGTCGATCTGGCCGCTTAAGGCGTTTTTTTGCACCTTGGCCGCGTAGGCGCTCAAACTGTCGA
>CAZHSX010000040.1:0-2952 GCA_964535275.1 uncultured Candidatus Saccharimonadales bacterium | reverse complement strand
AAAATTTTTCCCCGAATTCACGCGATACTTGGGAAACTTTGATGGCGCCGTCAATAAATTCGGCTTTCATCTTGGCCAGTTCTTTGGGCTTTTTCTTACCGATCGCCCGGCGCAGGGTGTCGGCCTGGGCACCGCTAAAACCGCACAAGTCGCGGGCAATCCGCATGACTTGCTCCTGGTAAACCAGTACACCGTAAGTCGGCTTGAGGGCCGTTTCCATGTTGGGGTGCTCATAAGTAACCTTTTGACGGCCGTTTTTGCGCTCAATATATTGATCGGCCAGTCCGGCGCTTAAAGGACCAGGTCGGTAGATCGCGCCCATGGCGATGATGTCTTCGAATTCGGTTGGCTTTAAATCTTTCATATAGCGCTTCATGCCAGAGGATTCAAACTGGAAGATGCCGGTAGTGTCACCGCGGGCCAAGAGGGCGTAAGTTTTGGGATCATCCAACGGCAAATCTGCTAGCTCGATGTTTTGATGATGGACTTTTTTAATAATCCGCAGGGCGTTTTTAATGATGCTCAAATTAGACAGGCCCAAAAAGTCCATCTTCAGTAAGCCCAACTCTTCGATTGGGCCCATGGAATATTGGGTGGCAATGCCGCCTTTTTGGGCGCGAGCCAGCGGCGTCCACTTCACAATCTCATCCGGCGCGATCACCACTCCGGCGGCGTGCACGCCGTTGCTGCGAATGGTGCCTTCCAGTCGCATGGCCAGGTCAATTAGGCGTTTGGCGCGCGGGTTACCGCTGTATTCTTTTTTCAGGTCCGGGTCGTCTTTGATGGTGGTGGCCAGCGGAATGTGACGGCCCTGGACGGGCGGCGGTACCAACTTGGCAATCACGTCCACCTCGCCGTAGGGCATGCCCAGCGCCCGGCCGGTGTCGCGTACGGCGGCGCGGGATGCCATGGTGCCAAAGGTGACGATTTGAGCTACCCGGTCCTGGCCGTATTTTTCCACCACGTAGTCAATCACCTCGCCGCGGCGGGTGTCTTGGATGTCAATGTCGATATCGGGCATGCTGATGCGGTCGGGGTTCAAAAAGCGCTCGAATAGCAGGTCGTACTTAATTGGGTCCAGGTCGGTGACATTGAGGGCATAGGCCACGATTGAACCGGCGGCACTGCCGCGGCCGGGGCCGAAGATAATGCCGCGATTTTTACCCCAGTTAATAAAGTCGGCCACGATCAAAAAGTAGCTGTCAAAGCCCATTTTGGCGATCACACCCAGTTCATAATCCAGCCGCTGGGCGGCTTCGGCCGCCACCAACTTAATGGCTTTGTCTTTGGTAATGCGGGAAATGTCTTCTTTGGCAATGCCGCCGTAGCGCCAGGCCAAGCCCTGATAGGCCAATTCATGTAAGTAGTCTTTAGGGCTGCGCTGATCGGGTACCGGAAAAGTCGGCAGTAATAATTGGTCCAGCTGCAGCTCCACTTCACAACGCTCGGCAATTTTAACGGTATTAGCTAAAACTTCCGGACGATCCTGCCAACGCTTGGCCATTTCCTCGGCTGATTTTAAATGCAGGTCAAACTCGACCAAGCTCATACGATCGGGTTCATCGATGGTTTTGCCGGTCTGGACGCACAACAAAATTTCGTGGGCTTCTTTATCTTCGTGATGGGCGTAGTGGCAATCGGCCGTCAGTACCACCGGCGCTCCGGTCGACTTTGATAATTCGAAAACAGCGTTGTTAATGCGTTTTTGATCGCCCGAATCGTGGTCTTGGATTTCGAGGTAATAGTTATCTTTACCAAAGGTTTGCTGGTACCACTGAACCGTTTCGGCAGCTTGATTCATATCGCCGTTTAAGATGTGCCGTCCAACTTCGCCCGAGGCACAGGCGGATAGTGCAATAATGCCTTCGTGGTATTTGGCCAACAGTTCACGGTCTACCCGCGGTTTGTAGTAAAAGCCATCGAGGTTGGCGATAGTCGAAAGCCGCATTAAATTTTGGTAGCCGGTGTTGTTTTGGGCCAGCAATATTAGGTGATAAGGGTCGGCATCAATCTTGCCGGCCTTATCGGCCAGGGTACGGGGTGCCACATAGGCCTCAATGCCGATAATCGGCTTGAGGCCGCGTTTATGGGCTTCTTTATAGAATTCAATGGCGCCGGACAGGGTGCCGTGGTCGGTCAGGGCTGCCGCTGACATGCCGAGCTGCTGGACGCGATCTAGCATTTCCGGAACCTTCTGCAAACCGTCGAGCAGGCTGTAGTGGCTGTGGTTATGCAGATGGACAAAGTCAGACAAAAAACACTCCCCTTTTGAACACTATTTTAGCATAAGCGCTTAGGTTCCATCAGACGGATTGATAAGATTTTTGGTCAACTTTTCCAACTCTTCGATCACACCGCCGCCTTCGGCCAGCAAACGCCTAACCTGGTCGATGGCCGGCCCATTGGGGTGACTGGCCACTTGATCGAGCTTTTGGGCCGACACTCGCAAATCGGCTTTGAGCTGTTCGGCCCGCTCGGCTAGTTGAGTGGCAGCCGGCAGCTTTTCACCAGCCGCCGCTGCGGCCAGTCCGTAACCCACGCCGATTAAAAAGCCGGTTTTAAAATCCTCACTGCCAGCGCTCATACCATCCCCTCTTCACTGGTAATTTTACCATAAACAAAAAGAGCCGGCCGCTTGAGCCAGGCTCGTTTTGTTTGAGTGCGCTAGCTAGTTAAGCCGGCATCTCCATGTCGCCGCCTTCAGCGGGCTTTTCCTCGGCACCTTCGGCCGGCATGGCGTCGCCACCCTCGGCAGGCATAGCAGGAGCAGCACCTTCAGTCGGCATTCCGCCTTCGGCCGGAGCCGGAGCAGCAGCCTGGTCGTCGCCAGTGGGCATAACGGGAGTCGTGTTCTGGTCGTCCATGTGGATCCTTTCGGTTAGTTAGTTTTCGCACGCAATGAATTAATTGTAACCGGGCTAGTCCTGGCAAGTCAACCAACTAATGCTTGGC
>CAZHSX010000039.1:1824-3440 GCA_964535275.1 uncultured Candidatus Saccharimonadales bacterium | reverse complement strand
CGAGGTTCACGCCGATGCCGCGGCAATAATCATGCTCGAGCATTTTCTGACGCAGCGCTTTGATCTCAGCCAGCTTTTCTAGTTGCAACTTCTCGCGCATCTCAACCCCTTGTCAATCTTCGGTAGCGTGTGTTTTTGCGCTCGTTTAGAAGTGCGGTCACCGATTCGGGCGTGTACAGCCTGCCCCGCGGTGTTACGACGTACTGAATGCGCCCCTGCTTGGCCAACTGGTCTATTCTTTGTCGGGTCAGCCCGAGGCGCTGTACCACTTGCGCGGTTGTTAGCCCGCTGGGGTTTTGGTCCATGTCAACACCTCGCTTGAGGGACAAAGTATGGGCAGATTATGCGCCTGGAGCACAACCAGGTCAAATGCTATAATCGTTCCATCCAATCGTGAGCCTGGGGGATATATGCGTGTCAAAAGAGCTCTACTTGGATTTGCCTGCGTACCGCTCCTTAACAACCGTACCTACCGTCGCCGGCAAAAAATCTACCGCACGCCGGTAATCTGCCCTGGTAGTATTTCGGCCCGGACTATCGAGAGGCACAGTGCCATGGGCCGCTCACCCAAACGAAAGTGAGTTGTCAGTTGACCCTTACTGTGTCTTACCAGCGGCATTGGTTTCGCATGCGGTGGGTTGTAAGAAGAGGACGCCGAGTTGTTTTCAGCACTCGAGACGAGCACCTTGCAATACTTGAAGCATTTGGGCGGTCCAGAGAGGCGGCCGGTATGGCGGTAATCTACAACAAAGATGGCCAGGTGACCACTTGGCAAACCACTGTACGCTCTAGCTGAAAGTGAGGTGCAGGTGTTAAGTCCGGAAGAAGCCCGGTTTGTGGGTTTACGTAACTGGTGGCGGCGTGAAACCGCCAACCTGACTGATAATGGTCAGGTAATGGCTCATCAGGCTTACTGCCAGATCATCGCCATGGGCCAGCCGGCGCTGAGGTTTATCCTGGAGGAATTCGCCGATTTGGCCGTTCAACCGGCCCCGTGGTGGCGGGCGCTGGTGTCAATTAGCGGCGTCAACGCCGCAGCCAAAGCGGCCACGGCTGACGAAGCCCGCCAGGCCTGGTTGCGCTGGGGGTGCGATCAGGGCTTCCTGGCGGTACCGGTCCAGCTAAAGAGCGGCTCGAAACATTGAGCCGCTCTTAAATTTTCAGCTATTTGTCAGAATGTCCAAAGCCATATAATTCTAGGCTGTCATAATGAGCGCAAGTTAAGAGGAAGAGGAGGGTTTTATGGCACGATTGTGGGTCAAAAAACAACCGGCCGAGCCGACGGCAGAGGACTTTTACGAGGCCGTGCCGGCTGCCAGCACGCCGATTTATCGGGAACCGATAGCCGTCAGCGATGACAGCCGCGCCGCAGTGATGATTTACACCGCCCTGGCGATCGTGGAGGTGCTACTGGGCTTTAGGCTGCTATTGCGTCTGCTTAGCGCCAACCCGTTTAACGGTTTTGTGAGCGTCGTTTATACGCTTAGCTACCCGTTGATAAGCCCATTCACCAGCGCCACCAATCTGCCGATTGATAACATGGGGGCCCGGTTTGAGGTTGCCACCGCCCTGGCCATGCTGGTGTACGCGTCGTTGGCTTATCTGGCAGTGCTAAT
>CAZHSX010000039.1:0-1724 GCA_964535275.1 uncultured Candidatus Saccharimonadales bacterium | reverse complement strand
AAAGTCTAAATGGGCAACTTTCATGTTGCCGAAAATATAATCACTTGTAAGGAGAATTCATTTCATGGCCGAGACATTCAACCGCAACAAGCCGCACCTAAACGTCGGCACCATTGGTCACGTGGACCACGGTAAAACCACCTTGACTGCCGCCATTACTAGCGTGTTGGCCAAGCAAGGCAAAGCCACCGCCCGCAAATATGAAGACATCGACAACGCGCCGGAAGAAAAGGAGCGCGGGATTACTATTGCCACTTCGCACCAAGAGTACGAAAGCGACAAACGTCACTACGCCCACGTCGACTGCCCGGGCCACGCCGACTACGTTAAAAACATGATTACCGGTGCCGCCCAGATGGATGCCGCCATTTTGGTGGTTTCTGCCGCCGACGGCCCCATGCCCCAGACCCGCGAGCACATCTTGCTGGCCCGTCAGGTTGGCGTGCCTTACATTGTGGTTTACATGAACAAAATGGACATGGCCGACCCGGAACTAGCCGAGCTGGTAGAAGTTGAAATCCGCGAACTATTGGACAAGTACGAATATCCCGGCAAAGACACTCCGATTATCAAAGGTTCGGCCCTTAAGGCGCTGGAAGGCGATGCCGAAGCCGAAAAGAGTATTAACGAGCTCGTGGAAGCCCTGGACACCTTTGTGCCCGAGCCCAAGCGCGATGTGGACAAGCCGTTTCTAATGCCGATCGAAGACGTGTTTAGCATTAAGGGCCGCGGCACCGTGGCTACTGGCCGTATTGAACGCGGTAAGCTGGCCGTGAACGACGAAGTCGAAATCGTCGGCATTCGCCCGACCAAAAAGACTGTCGTCACCGGCGTAGAAATGTTCAAGAAGTTACTACCCGACGCCCAAGCCGGCGACAATGTCGGTGCTCTGTTGCGCGGTCTTGAGCGCGAAGACATCGAGCGCGGTCAGGTGTTGGCCAAACCCGGCACCATTACCCCGCACACCGAGTTTGAATCCGAAATTTACGTTCTTAAGAAAGAGGAAGGCGGCCGCCACACTCCGTTTTTGAAGGGTTACAAGCCGCAGTTCTACATCCGTACCACCGACGTTACCGGCGAGGTTGAACTGCCGGAAGGTGCCGAAATGGTCATGCCCGGCGACAACGTCAAGATTAACGTTAAACTGATCGCTCCGATTGCCATGGAAGAGGGCTTGCGCTTCGCCATTCGCGAAGGCGGCAAAACCGTCGGCGCCGGCGTGGTCACCAAAGTTACCAAGTAACAAATTAAATTCCGAAGGGGAACCCCTTAGCACCTTATGGCCGAAGCCAAAAAATCTAAACCCGAAGCCGAAGAGCCGAAGCAGCGTATTCGCATTCGGCTTAAGGCCTATGACAACAAAGTTATAGATCTTTCGGCCAAGCAAATCTTGGATACCGCCATCCGCACCGGCGCCCAAGTAGCCGGGCCAATCCCGCTGCCGACCGAGCGCAACAGCTTTACCGTGCTGCGCAGCCCGCACATCTATAAAGATGCCCGCGAGCAGTTTGAAATGCGTACTCACAAACGCCTAATCGACATCACCGAGCCCACCCCCAAAACCGTGGACGCGCTAATGAACCTCAACCTCCCCGCCGGCGTCGACATCGAAATTAAGATGTAACTGAAGCTCCCCGAAAGGGGAGTTTTCGGTTGGAACACCAGCGCAGCCTGCTAGCGTTTTATTTATAAACTTGCCATAATTTAGCCAGGTTTCGGACAAG
>CAZHSX010000038.1:0-3462 GCA_964535275.1 uncultured Candidatus Saccharimonadales bacterium | reverse complement strand
GACTTTACAGACCGCATCTCATCTGGTATTCTAGGAAAGTTATGCAAGCAGTAATTCAAACCGGCGGCAAGCAATACTTAGTGACCAAAGATCAAACTTTGGCCGTGGAGCTATTGGGTGATGCCAAAAAGGTTGAGTTTGCAGCCTTGCTAGTGATTGACGGTGACAAAGTCAAAGTCGGCACGCCGACGGTCGACAGCGTCAAAGTCAAAGCCGAGGTGGTGGGCGAGATAAAGGCCGACAAAATTAAAGTGCTGAAGTTTAAGGCCAAAAAGCGGGTTAAAAAGCTGACCGGTCACCGCCAGCATTATTCTAAGATCAAAATTACCTCCATCGGCTAGGCCTTTATACCCTTTAATCATAAGGGTGATGATGGTATCATTTCCGGAGTAACACGGGGCGTTTGTGGCTCGGACTATTGCCATTGCCAACCAAAAAGGCGGAGTTGGCAAAACCACTACTACGATTAATTTAGGCACCTATCTGGCCAAAGCCCGCCAGCGGGTGTTAATTATTGATCTGGATCCGCAAGGCAACACCTCTAGCGGCCTGGGGGTAGACAAGCAAAAGCTGGAACGGGATTTATACCACGTGTTGGTGGAGCAGCAGCCAGCCCGGGACATTTGGCAGCAGACGCCGTTTCATGGACTGGTGGTGCTGCCGGCATCGCCGGTATTGGCGGCCGCCGAGGTGGAACTGGTCAGCGCTGCCGGGCGGGAGTTTCGGCTCAGGCAAGCATTGGAAAAGTTGAGCGGAGACTTTGATTATATTTTAATTGATTGCCCGCCGTCATTGGGTTTGCTGACGGTCAACGGCCTGGCGGCGGCCGGTTCAGTCTTAATCCCGGTGCAGGCCGAATTCTATGCCCTGGAGGGTTTAAGCCAACTGCTGGCCACGATCGCGCGGGTGAAAAAAAGCCTTAATCCAACACTGGAACTAATGGGCGTGGTGGTGACGATGCACAACGGCCGCACGACTTTGAGCACCCAGGTGCACGACGAAGTTAAACGCCATTTCCCCGATAAAGTTTTTGACGCTGTCATCCCCCGTAATGTTCGTTTAGCCGAGGCCCCCAGCTATGGGCGACCGATTAGTCACTATGACAAGTGGAGTAAAGGGGCGAAAAGTTATAAACTGCTTGCTAAGGAGGTGCTAGAGCGTGCCAGCCAAACCTAGGGGATTGGGACGAGGCTTTGAAGCTTTGATTCCCACCGATTTAGTCGAAACTGAATTTGATCCCACCGCCCAGGCCGGCGGCGGGAAGCGCGCTGGTGGTGAGTCGATCGTGCAGGCGCCAGTGGGCCAGGTTGACCCAAATCCGCATCAGCCCAGGCAGGATTTTAAACCGGCGGCGCTGGAAAGTTTGGCATCCAGCATCAAGTTGCATGGAATTTTACAGCCGCTGGTTGCTACCAAATCCGGCAGCCGCTACGAGCTGATTGCCGGCGAGCGGCGATTGCGGGCGGCTAAATTGGCCGGACTAGATACGGTGCCGCTGATCGTGCGCAGTTTTGACGAGCAGCAAAAGTTGGAGCTGGCGCTAATCGAAAACCTCCAGCGCGAGGATTTGAACCCAATGGAAACGGCTACGGCCTATAAAAAATTGCAGGATCAGTTTAATTTAACCCTGGAGCAAATCGGCCGCAAAGTTGGTCACGATTACTCTACGGTGTCCAACTCGATCCGGCTATTGGGGCTGCCGATCGAAGCCAAGCGGGCGATTATGGCCGGCCAAATCTCCGAAGGCCACGGGCGGGTAATTTTGTCGGTGCGGGAGCCGGCCAAGCAGGCCGAAATGCTGGAGCTAATCATGAAAAACGGCTGGAACGTGCGCCAGGCCGAGGAGTTTGCGCGGGCCTTTAAACGCAAAGAGGGTACCCCCGAACATGGGTTTAAGCGCATCGCGGCGACTAACGAAGTCACCGAAGCGCTGGCCAAGCGGTTTGATACCAAGGTAATTTTGTACCCAACGGCCCGCGGCGGTCAGCTGCGCATCAGCTATTATAATGACGATCATCTGGCTCGGATTATCAAGGCCATTGAGGGTAATTAGTACAAGCTAAACGGTAGGTGCAGAAACTTGAACTGGTCGAGCGGGAGCAAGCGCAACACCGCCTGGCCGATAATGTTGCCGGCCGGTAGGGTGCCCCATTCACGGGAATCGTACGAGCCCCCGGGCGTGCGATTGTCGCCCACCACGAATACTTGGCCGTCCGGTACCACCACATCAACACTGCCAAGGGTAATGGTGGTACCAGGTTCATAGCCGTTGTCGGGGTTAAAGCCCTCGGGGTGTTGGGCATTGTAAACTTTTAACGCGCCATCGGCTACCGTCACCCGTTCGCCGGGGAGGGCAATGACGCGTTTAACAAAAACCAAGCGCGGATCCTGGGGAAACCGAAACACTACCACCGCCCCGCGTTTGGGAATGTAACCGCCGCCCGGTGCAGCCAGATGCAGATCGGCCGCCGTAGCGCCGAGCTTGGAAATAATTAAGTAATCGCCGTCCTGCAGAGTTTGAACCATGCTGGAGCCGACCACATGGAAGGCCTGGACGACAAAATTGTGCAAAATTAAAACAATGGCAATCGGAATGATTAGCCAGCTGGTAAGGCCTTTGAGGAAGCGCCAAATAGGGTTGGAGGCGGGTTCTTCGGGCGTGGTTGGAGCTGGTTGAGCCGGGGTGGGCGGGCCCGCGGCCGGTTGGTCGGAGACGGGCGGCTGGGGAATTGGCGGCGGGGTTGTGGGCAGATTATCCATTGCGGCTAGTATACACGAGCCTTCAGCAACCGCGCCAGGCATAAGCACTTTCCAAGCCCTGGCGGCTCGGCTATACTAGGGAGCAATGGATAAACCCGATTCAGTGCCGCCGGTGCCGGAGCGTTCGCCGCTGACGGATGTGACCGCGCCTCGGCCGGTTTTTTCTTATCAAGCTCCCGCCAAAAAACGGCGCTGGCGGTTTAAGTTTACCCGCAAAAAAGTGCTGATCGGCGGCGGCATCACGCTGGCGGCGATCGGTGTCGGTGTTGGTATTTTTCTGTTTGTGACCGCCAGGCGCGTGATTACCAGTAATCGCGGCACAGCGGCTCCGGCGCTGGACGGCAAGATCGATCCTTCCAAGCTGCGCGGTGAGGGCGACGGCCGGATCAACATTTTATTATTGGGCATTGGCGGGTCCGGACATGCCGGAGCTGATTTGAGTGACACCGTCATGGTAGTTAGCATTGACCCGCGCACCCACGATACCGCCATGTTGTCGATCCCGCGCGACCTGTACGTACCGATCCCCGGCTACGGTTCGTCCCGCATTAACGAAGCTAACTCTGACGGTGAAAGCGGACGCTATCCCGGCGGCGGCCCAGCCCTGGCCAAAGCGGTGGTGGAAAAAGTCCTCGACATCCCGATTCATTACTACATCAAAGTGGATTTTGCCGGTTTTCGGCAGGCGATCGACGCCGTCGG
>CAZHSX010000037.1:0-3705 GCA_964535275.1 uncultured Candidatus Saccharimonadales bacterium | reverse complement strand
GCGTCTGCGACGTCAACAGATAACTAAAATCGCGTTTTTTTGGCTTTTTTGGCTTACTCATATCCCCATTGTATACTGTTAGAGCATTTAAGGAGTTAGATTTTGCAACCCGCTGTGATCGCCAATATTATTCTGGGTGTTTTGGTTTTAGTCGCCCTCTGGCAGCTGTGGCGCCTGCACCAGCGTTTGAACCTGGTGCTTAAGGGCGACCAAGGCGGTAGCCTTGAGCAAACATTAAAATCCCATTTGGAGCGCGTCGACGCCGTCGATAAAGCCCTAACTGGCCTGGCCAAAGACGTCGAGCAACTGGCCCTGACCGGCAGCTTGGCTTCGCAAAAGATTTCGATTGTGCGGTTTAACCCCTTTGGCGATACCGGCGGTGACCAAAGCTTTGTGTTGGCAGTGTTGGACGCCCACGATTCCGGCTATGTACTAACCAGTATTCATGGCCGTGAAGGCACCCGGGTGTATGTGAAGCCGATTGATGAAGGCAAAAGCAAATACACCTTAAGTGAAGAGGAACAAAAAGCCTTAAAACAAGCCGCCAAACGGGTGCCCAAACATGAAGCGTAAGGGCGAGCTGCTGGCCATCGCCGGGGTGGAAACCTTGATCGGCGCCGACGTGCGGGTGAAAGGTAACCTGACCAGCGAAGGCGACGTGAACATCGATGGTACCTTGCTCGGCAACCTCAAAACCAGCGGCAGTATTACTCTAGGTGTTAACGCCGCCATCCAGGGCAACCTAACCGGCCGCAACGTCACCGTGGCCGGCCGGCTAGTGGGCAATATCTCCGCCCAAGAAGCCACCATCATTAAAGCCAGCGGCCGGGTGCTGGGTGACATTACCACCGGCCAAATCGCTATCGAGTTGGATGCTGAGTTTAAGGGGGCCTGCAATATGCCGCTCTCGGATGAGGCCATTGCCCAGGCCGACAAAGCCTAATGTATTACTACATCGTTAACCCTAGCGCTGGACGCGGTGCCATCAATCAGTTGCAAGACAAACTGCGCGGCCGCCTAACCGAGTTAGGTATCAGCGGCGAATTCGTGAAGACCACCGGTCCCGGCGATGCCGCCAAGCTGGCCGAGCAAGCCGCCGCCAAAGGCCACAAAACTATCGTCGCCGTCGGCGGTGACGAAACCGTGAACGAGATCCTGAACGGCATAGCCAAGGCCGACGTGGCGGTGGGCATTATCCCGATCGGGCGCAGTAACGAGCTAGCAACCCAGCTAGACATCCCCGACTGGCAGGCCGCCTGCCAAATCCTAGCCGCCCGCCGGATTGTATCGTTTGCGCTAATTGCCGCCGGTCAGCGCTATTGGTTATCCACTCTGTCGATTGGCTTTGAAACCGACACTTATAAACGAGTTGACGCCACTGACACCGATATCCGTTCCCGCCTGCGCCATTTCAGCCAAACTTGGGGTCTGGCCGCCGGCTTCCAGCCCCTGGATTGTCACATTACTGTCGACAGCAAGCTACAAATGGACTGCCAGCTGTTTAGCCTAACGGTGGCCAACCAAAAGTTTAACAACCCGCTGGATGACAACAAACTAGTGGTTAACATCAGCAGTAAGCCGGCGCGGCCGCAACTGGGCGCTTACCTGTGGCAATTACTCAAGGGTACCGAGCCCCTGACGCAAACTGCCACCACCCGCTTCACTGCCAACCGCATCGTCGTAGACACCAAGCCCCCGACCGGCCTAATGATCGACGGCAAATTGAGTGGCCGCACGCCGATTGCCATCCGGTTGACCGAACATCAACTAAAGTTTATCGTCGGCAGATCTCAGGCTTAGCCTTTTTATTGACCCCTAAGCCCTTTTTTGCTAGAGTAGCAGCTGACCATAAGGAGAGCGCCCATCAGTAAAGTTCGACTCAACCGAGAGATCCATGCCACCAGCGTCCGTTTGATCGGGCTGGAGGGTGAACCGCTCGGTATCGTGAGTTTAACTGACGCGCTGGCCCAAGCCGAAAATTTGGGTTATGACCTGGCCGAGATCGCTCCTAACGCCACTCCACCGGTCGCCAAGATCCTGGATTGGGGCAAGTACCAATACGAGCAGACCAAGCAGCTGCAACGCAGCAAGAAGCACCAAAAACAAGTCGAGGTTAAGCAAATTAAACTCGGCCTCAAAATCGGCGAGCATGATTTAAAGGTTAAACAAGACCACGCCCGCCAGTTTTTGGAGCAAGGTCACAAGGTCAAAGTGTCGCTGTTCTTCCGCGGCCGCGAGATTACCCGCCCAGAGTTAGGGGCCGCCGTAATTGCTCGGTTCGAAGCTGGACTAGCCGACATCGCCACCCAGGAGCAAGCTCCCGCCCAGATTGGCCGCGAATTAAATACAGTATTAACGGTTAAAAAAGATGCCAAAACTTAAAACCCACCGGGGTATCGCCAAACGAATCAAGATTAGCTCCACCGGCAAATTATTGCGCCGCAAGGCTTCGCGTAGCCACATGCTGGCGCACAAACAAGCCTCGACCAAACGCACTTATGTGAAGGACATCCAGGTTGCCGACGGTGACGCCGCCAATGTTCGCGCCATGCTGAAGGGATACAAGCAATGAGAGTAAAACGGGGCGTCGCGGCGCACAAGCGGCACAAAAAAGTCCTAGCCCAAACCAAGGGCATGGGCCACAGCCGGCAGGCCAGTTATCGCTTGGCCAACCAAGCCGCGCTTAAGGCCCTAAGCTATGGCTACCGCGACCGCCGCAACAAAAAGCGTGACCTGCGCAGTTTGTGGGTCACCCGCATCAATGCTGCCGCCAACGAACTGGGTACTTCCTATTCCCAACTGATGGGTCAGCTCAAAAAAGCCAACGTGACCATAGACCGCAAAATCCTGGCCGAGCTGGCCGCCACCCAGCCCAAAGCCTTCAAAGCCGTCGCCGACACCGCTGCCAAGGCTAAGTAGTCCACTTTTTATACTCGGTTTCAACCAAGTTTTTGAATTCGCGTTTAAAGTGATCCACGTCAAACTTGGTGGCCTGAGCGCGCAAGTCTTTATCTGAAAACTGCAACCGTTCACATTTTTTAATTGCATCCGAAAGTGACGCCACGGTTTGTTCACTGAACAAAACCCCCGTCTTTCCATCCACCACCGTCTCGGTTGCACCACCCTTTCCGTAGGCGACCACCGGCACGCCGGCGGCTTGGGCCTCCACTGGAACCAAACCAAAGTCTTCTTCTTGCGGGTACACCACGGCCTTGGCGCCGGCGTACAGCTTGAGCAACTCATCATCCCCCACCCGACCCAAATATTTAATATTGGCTTTGGACCGCGGCTGTTGCACCGCGATTTCTTCGCCCACGCCGGCCACCACCAACGGCAAACCTAGTTCGTTGAAGGCATCGACTGCCAAATCCAGCCGTTTGTAGGCCACCTGCCGGCCGACAATCAGGTAATAATCACTCGGTTGGCGCTTAACGGCCGCGAATTTGGCCGTATCGGTCGGCGGATAAATGACGGTGGCATCGCGATGATAATATTTTTTGATTCGGTCCTGAATGTAATGCGATTGTGTAACGTATATGTCCACCTTTTGCGCCAATCGAAAATCCTGACGGCGAAGAGGTTCGATAATTAACGGCAGAATCAACTTGGCTAGCGGATTCAGCAGCCCAAACGGCGGATGCTGGCGGTACCAGTCGTAATCACTCCAGTAGTAGCGAATCGGTGTGTAGCAATAGCAAATGTGCA
>CAZHSX010000036.1:0-3723 GCA_964535275.1 uncultured Candidatus Saccharimonadales bacterium | reverse complement strand
GGCTATACATGACGCAGTTTTGACTGCAGGTAATCCAGGTGCTAGAGCTGCAGTCAGCGCTACAATTGGCCGTGATGGCAGCATAATACCATGATAGTGATCTAACCATGGGCCAGTATAAAGTTCCCCAAAACGTCGAGGCCGAAGACAAAATCATCGGGCCGTTAACGCTCAAACAATTCATTTACACCGTGGTTGGTTTGGTTTACGGCTTTACCACTTTCTTTTTGCTCAAATCTTTTCCGATCGCCTTCATATTGGTAGGCGTGCCGCCAACATTAATGCTGCTGCTATTGGGTCTGTACCAACGCCGCGATCAAAACTTTGAAACCTTGTTTTTTGCCATGCTTAGTTTTTTTACCAAACCCCGCAAACGGCTGTGGGACAAAGAGCCGATCGAGGAAGTGTTTCGCATCCAGCAGCCGCCGCCGGCCATCCAGACTGCTGCTGGTCGCGATCCGGAAGAGGTGCGCGGACAATTGGAACGCCTGGCCCAAATCGTGGATAACCGCGGTTGGGCACCTAAACAGGCAGCCCTGCAGGAACCAGCCACCGCTCCGGCCGTGGACCTGGGTACCCGCATTGTTGCCCCCGCCGCCATTGCCATCCCGGCCTACGAACCGGCCGATGTCAGCGAGGCCGATGACATCTTGGATTTTGCCCACAACCCGGCCGCCCAGGCCGTCAACCAACTGGTGGAAGGCACTGCCAAGAACATTCGTGAAGAAGCCATGGCCAAAGTTAAGGGCAAACAGCCGGCAACTGTGGCGGCTAGCACAAGCGCAATGCCAAGCCCAGCCGCCAATGCTATACTTAAATCAAATCTGGCAGGGAGCGGCTTGAAAGTCAGCCAGATCGCCAGTCAAGTCAATAAAGCCAACACTCTGGCCGAGGGAAAGCCGGTAAACTTACGAAATGGCAAGTAAAACTACCAAACAAACCAAAAGCACCCAAGACAGTCTGTTAATCTCTGAGATTAAAGACGGCATTGTGGTGCTGCGCGATGGCAGTTTGCGGGCGGTGGTACTAGCCCGGGCCATCAATTACGACCTGATGAGCCAGCAGGAGCAAGGAGGCATAGAGCTGGCCTACCAAGGCTTTTTGAACTCATTGCACTTCCCAATCCAAATCGCCATTAAATCGCACAAAATCGACCTGGATAATTATCTGGAAAAGCTCGAAACTTTGCGGGCCAGCCAAGATAACGCCCTGCTGGGCGCCCTGATGGACGACTATGTGGCCAACATTCGCGGCCTGCTGGAAGACGTCAACATTATGGATAAAAAGTTCTATGTAGTACTGCCGCTGTTCCCACCGGTGGTTTCCCGGGCCGGGGCAGCCAGCCGCATCAAAGGCATTTTTAGCAGCGGCCCCGAGGTGGTAACCATTGGCGCGGCCGAATTCGAACAGCACAAAACCGAGCTGACCCAGCGGGTGCAGCTGGTGGCCAGCGGCCTGACGCAAATGGGCGTCTGGGCCATTCCGCTAAATACCCAGGAGCTAGTGGAGTTGTATTACGAATCGTACAATCCCGATGTGGCGGCTAACCAAAAGTTAATCGACGCCTCGGACATGCAAACCGCCGCTGTGGTGGCCAAAGGGGAAGTCAGGAATGCTCCCGCTCCGGCGCCAACTCCGGCTCCAGCTCCGGCTCCTACGCCACCGCCGGCCCCCGAACCCCGCCCTGCTGGTCCCGCATCCCCAACCCCGCCTACCGGACAGGCAGGCGCCCCGGCCAACCCTTTCGTTGATACCCTTAGTCAGCAGATCGGTGCGCCGCCCCCCAACAGTGAGGATAAAAAATAATGGCCTTTGGACGCAAAAAATCGATGGACAGTCTGTCGGGCCCCAAGGGCGCGCCGCTAACCGAACAGCAAGAGGCCGAATTAATTTACCGCCAAGGCATTGTGAGTTTGCGCGATCTCATCGCACCGCCATCGCTGGAAATTGAATCGTCCTACGTGCGACTGGGCAAACGCTACGCCCGCACCATTTACGTTTACGGCTACCCGCGCCAAATCTTTACCGGCTGGCTGTCGCCCATTATTAACCTGGACGAAGTTTTGGACATCAGCCTGTACATTTATCCGGTCGAAAGCCGGGTGGTGCTGGATAATCTGCGCAAAAAAGTCGGCCAGCTGGAGGCCAGTTACACTATCAACCAAGAAAAGGGCCGTGTGCGCGACCCCGGGTTGGAAGCGGCCATCCAAGATGCCGAAGAACTGCGTGACAAACTGCAGGTGGGGGAGGAACGCTTTTTCCGCTTGGGTCTGTACATTACGGTCTACGCCGACTCGCTAGACGAGCTCAACCAGGTGCAGCGCCGGGTAGAAGGCATCTTTGGCGCGTCGCTGATTTACACCAAGCCAGCCACGGTGCAAATGGAGCAAGGTTTTAACTCGGCTTTGCCGCTGGCTACTGACCAACTGGAAGTGTCCCGCAACATGAACACCGGCGCTTTATCCACCACCTTCCCGTTCACCTCGGCCGAACTGTCTCGGGGTGAAGGCGTGCTGTACGGTATCAACCGTCACAACAACGGCCTGGTGCTGTTCGACCGCTTCAGCCTGGAAAATGCCAACATGGTGGTGTTCGCCAAATCCGGCGCCGGCAAAAGTTTTGCCATTAAGCTCGAGGCTCTGCGCAGTTTAATGTTCGGCACCGAAATCATCATCATCGACCCCGAAGACGAATACCGCACCCTGTGCGAAGCCGTGGGCGGCAGTTATTTGCGTTTAAGCCTGGCGGCTGACACGCGCATTAACCCGTTTGATTTGCCCCGAGTTGTCGACCCCGACGAGGCCGACAACGCCCTGCGCGCCAACATTATTACCCTGCACGGCTTACTGCGGCTGATGATGGGCGGCGCCCAAGCCCAAGCTGGCGGGGGAGGCACTACAGTGACGGGCATGACCCCGGCCGAGGACGCCGATTTGGACCAAGCCATTATTAGCACCTACGCCCAAAAGGGCATTACCAATGATCCGCTGACCCACAACGCCGAACCGCCGACCATGAACGATTTGTACAAAACCCTCGACGCCATGCCCGGCAACGGCAAGGCGCTGGCCCAACGGCTGCGCAAATACACCACCGGCACCTTCAGCGGCTTGTTCAGCCAGCAATCCAACGTGGATTTGAACAACAAGTTCGTGGTGTTTAACATCCGCGATCTGGAAGACGAACTGCGGCCGGTGGGCATGTATATTGCCCTAAATTACATTTGGAATCGGGTTAAATCCGACAAACGCCAGCGCATGCTGATTGTGGACGAGGCCTGGAACCTCATGAAGTATGACGACTCGGCCAATTTTATGTTCAGTATTGCCAAACGGGCGCGCAAATACGCCCTGGGGCTAACGATTATTTCCCAAGACGTCGAAGACTTTTTGGCCAGCCGTATGGGCCGGGCCGTGGTGGCCAATTCCAGCTTGCAGCTGTTATTAAAACAAGCACCCTCATCGGTGGACATCGTTGCCGATACCTTTAAACTAACCGGCGAAGAAAAGGCTCGGCTAACCACCTTCCCGGTGGGCGAGGGCTTGTTCTTTGCCGGGCTTAACCACGTTATTATTCGCATTTTGGCTTCGGCCACCGAGGCCTCGCTGATTAGCACTACGCCTCCGGCGCCCGAGGCGCCTGCCGCCGGGCCGGGGACAGCCGCCGGAGCCGCTTAATGGCGATGTCCAAGCGCCGCAAGTGGGCGGTGGGCGGCGGCGTGGG
>CAZHSX010000035.1:0-4461 GCA_964535275.1 uncultured Candidatus Saccharimonadales bacterium | reverse complement strand
TTAATGCCGCGATAGGCCAACACCATGCGCAACGCCGACGCCTCGCAACTGGCGGCGTATTGCTGGCGATAAGCCGGCACCGGCAATTTAATCGTCTGGATTTCGGTGGTGAAACTTTGGCTAAACGCCCGGTTGCCCGTGAGCCCATACACCGACCCCACTCCCGCCGCCACGCCAAAGGTATAGGTGGTCTGATAATCCAACCCCGCCGACTGGTAAACCATAGTGTTGCCCGCCCAACTAAAACTACCGCCCACATTGGGGCTAAGGCTAAAGTGAGCTTGGGCGCTGGTGTGGTCCACTGGCTGATCAAAGCTAATCCTAGTGGCAGCGCCGCGGCTAATTCCGCTCCCGCCCGGACTAGCCCCGGTTACAAACACTGCTCCGGGCGTACTGACGCTAAATTCCTGGTCGGCCTGTTTTACCCCGCCGTACTGCGACCGCGCGCCTTTGAGTAATCGATATTTGTAAGCCGTACCCGGTGCCAACTGCCCCGGCACAAATTCATAAGTTTGGGCGTCCGCCCACCGACCTGACCCCGGCATATCGAACTTCAACCAATCGCCAGCTTCCATCGGGTCGGCAAATTTGATTGTCAGCTTATCTCCCGGATACAAATGGTCAGTTTGGGTGGCGCTAGTTACCTGCGGTTCATCCACGGTCCGAAATCGCCGGTCCACGATCACCCGTTTAGCGGGGTCGTTAATGTTGAGATCCTCCACCACCACGCGGTAATCAGTGCTTTGGGCCAGCGTGGTTTTGGGCTTCCAGGTGAAGGTAGTGTCGTCCGGCAGCAATGCCGCATCCAATTCGACCGCCGGCTCCAGGCGCATGGCCAAATGCCGCAACTGATGGTTGGGCGCCCCCAGCACCAATTTAAATTCCGGTGTGATAGTGAGCCGGCTGGCTCCGTTGTCAGGATAAAATGATGCCACCGCCGGCGGTTTTTCGGTCAGCACTGTTAAACTTTGATCTGGCAGAGCTGTTCCCAACACCGCCTTTTTGACACCGGCAATATTCAAACGGTAAACATGGCCGGCTTCCAGTTTGTGGTCGGGGTAAAACATCAAGCCTGTCACGCCCATAATGCCGTATTGCCTCTTCCAGGTGCCGGCCAGGCCGGGGGTGAGGCTATAATTCAGTTGCGGGCTAATTTCCTGGTTAAACGCTACCCGAATCGGCTGGTCCACTGGTGCGCCCAAACTGCGGTAATCCAAGCGCAAAGGCAAATGCTGGTATTGATAAAAACTAGCGGCTAGGCCAACCATAGCCACTGCGCCCACCGCCAGCTTTAACCGCCAACCGTAACGCTCCCGCCAGCGCGGCCAGCGCAAAGATTCCTGGATTTCCAGGTCATTCTGCGCCTCAAGCCAAACCGGCGTTGAACTATCCATACCGCCCCTTAAACATAAGTATTATAACCTCAAGATTCTGCCATCTGCTACAATTTACGGCAATGGACAAAGCTTATGAGCCGGGCAAACACGAAGCCAAAATTTACGAACTTTGGGAAAAGTCCGGCGCCTTTAAACCTGATTTAAAAGCTAAAAAAACACCCTTCTCGATCATTATGCCGCCGCCCAACGCCAACGGAAGCTTGCACCTGGGCCACGCCATGTACGTGATCGAGGACATTTTGACGCGCTACCGCCGCATGGCTGGCCACCCTACCCTGTGGCTGCCGGGCGCCGACCATGCCGGCATCGAAACCCAAGTAGTGTACGAGAAAGAATTGGCCAAGCAGGGCCGCGATCGGTTTGATCTGGGGCCAGAAAAATTTTATGCCGAAGTCATGGATTTCACACTGAAGAACAAGGCCAACATGATCGCCCAACTCAAGTCCCTGGGTTTTAGCGCTGACTGGAGCCGGCTCAAATTTACCCTGGATGACGACATCATCGCCATTGTTTACGACACTTTCAAAAAGTTACATGCCGACGGCTTAATTTACCGCGGGCCGCGAATTGTTAACTGGTGTACAGCCTGCCAGTCGTCGTTCGCCGACATCGAAATTAAATACCGGACCCAAAAGGATGAACTTTACACTCTGGATTACGGGCCTGTCCAGATTGCCACCACCCGGCCGGAAACGATCTTTGCCGACGTAGCCGTGGCCGTTAACCCTAGGGATCGGCGTTACCAAAGCTTAATCGGCAAAAACGCCCTGGTACCGCTGGCCGACCGCCCGATTCCCGTTATCGCTGACGCCTATGTGGATGCCAAATTCGGCACTGGCGCGCTCAAAATTACTCCGGCCCACGACCCCAACGACTACCAGATTGGCCAGGAGCATAATCTGCCGGAAATCAGCGTCATAAATCTCGAAGGCAAAATGGAAAACGTGCCCGAGGCATTGCTGGGACTCACGGTCAAACAAGCTCGCGCCAAAACCATCGAACTACTAAAAAAAGCCGGCAAGTTAGTCAAAACCACTCCCCTGTCGCACTCGGTTGGCTATCACGACCGTTGCGGCACCATGATCGAGCCACTCGTTACCGAGCAATGGTGGCTGAAAGTCGAGCCCCTGGTGGCGCCGGCCATCAAAGCCGTGCAAACCGGCCAAATCCAGATTATCCCCATGCATTTCGAGAAGAACTACATTAATTGGCTGGTGGGCCTGCGCGACTGGAACATTAGCCGCCAGAACTGGTGGGGCATCCGCATTCCGGTGTTTTACAGCACCGGCCACGACTCCAAGAAAGAGCCCTACATTATCGGCACAGAAGCTGATGCCAAAAAACACTACGGCGCCGGGCACTACCGGGCTGAAACCGACACCTTCGACACCTGGTTTTCGTCCGGCCAATGGCCGTTTGCCACCTTAATGGCCACCAACGCCATGGACTTCTACCCCACTAGCGTCATGGAAACTGGCCGCGACATCTTATTCCTGTGGGTCACCCGCATGGTCATGATTGGAATTTACCGCACTGGCAAAGTGCCGTTTAAAACTATCTATCTGCACGGCTTAGTCCGCGATGCCAAAGGTCAAAAAATGAGCAAATCCAAGGGTAACGTGATCGACCCACTAGATGTAACAGCCGAATACGGTACCGATGCCCTGCGGCTGGCGCTGACCATCGGCATCACTCCTGGACAGGACGGTTCATTAAGTGAAGAAAAAATCCAAGGCTACCGTAACTTCTGCAATAAACTGTGGAATGCTAGCCGCTTTGTGCTTGACAAAGCCAAAAACTACTCACCCACTCCGGCCAAACCCACCACCTTGGCTGACAAGTGGATCGCCCACCGCCTGTCCGAAACCGTCGTCGGCGTCACCAAGGACCTGGAAAACTTCCGCTTCTCCGAAGCCGGTCAACAGGTTTATTCCCTGCTGTGGAACGATTTTGCCGACTGGTATCTTGAGGCCAGCAAAACCGAATTAAACCTGCCCCTCCTGGTTCACGGCTTGGAAACTATCTTAAAACTCGCCCACCCGTTTGCCCCATTTGTGACGGAAGCAATTTGGCAGAATATGGCTTGGCAAAAGCAAAATCTTATTATTTCCTCCTGGCCCGAACCCGGTTCCAGGTCCAGCGTCGAGGCTCAAGAATTTGAAACCCTGCGCGGATTAGTAACCCAAATCCGTAACCTTCAGCACAAACTGCAATTACCCAAGTTACACCTGGTGCACGCTGAAAAACTGATCCAAAACAACGAACTACTGATCAAGAGCTTGGCCAGGGTGGAGAAATTCGAGACGGGGGAGAGAGGGCAGGGGTTAGCCCTGATGGGCGTAAAAGCTTGGCTGGATGCCGACGCAAAGGTGATTGATCGTTATCGTCATCACTTGCAGGAGGAGCTCAAACTACAGCAGGGGAGAGCGGGCAAGCTGGAAAAACAGCTTAAAAACGCTGGTTTTATGAAGTCGGCCAAGCCCGAAGTCAAAGCCCAAACTAAAGCCTATCTGGCCGAAGCCGAAGATTTGATAAGGAAAATGGATGCTGAGATTAAGGCTATCAAACCGAGCCGCTAAGGTCGGCGCACTCCTGATATTGCTGGGCGCCGGCACGGTTTTGGCGTTGGTCAGCCCAGCCATTAGCCGTTGGGCCGCTCGCCAATCCAACCAGTTAATTAAGCAGGGTAGGGGAGTAGAGCAATCTGATCTGACGGCCGCCCTGTCCGATTACCGCTTGGCCGGTTTGCTGCAACCCAGAAATCGCGCCGTTATCCAACATTTGTCCGACGCCTATTTGCGCCTAAACCTGCCCGACCCAGCCATTGATTCCTGGCGCCGTTTGCCCTTGGCTGAAAGTGGGCGCCAGATCGTAGACATTCAAATTAGTTACGGCCAGAGCCGGGACGCTCTAAACACGCTGGGCAAACTGTTGGAGCAAAAAGAGCAACCCGACCTGTTAATCCTCAAATCTAAAGCCTTGCTGGAACTGGACCAACCTGATCAGGCGCTGGCCGCCGCCAAACAAGCCGCCGATTTCAACCTGACCGACGGAGCCGCCGGCT
>CAZHSX010000034.1:0-4914 GCA_964535275.1 uncultured Candidatus Saccharimonadales bacterium | reverse complement strand
CCTGGAAATTACCGGTTTCGATGGTGGCCCAGGAATTATTCATACCCTGGGTACCACCCACCTGGCCGCCGTCGTCGGGGCCAAAAACCGCATTGAGGTAGCGGGTGTCGCCGGTGCAACGATAATGGGCCATCAGCGTCATCATCGTGCTGGCGACGCGCGCTGCCGAGTCGCTTTGGCTTTCCGCCGGCAGATCCAGCGGCGATAGTTCTGGCGTGGGGGTGTCGATGACGGCCGAGTTGGCGGCCGTATCGGCCAAGCCCGGTGCGCTGTTAGCCGCTTGCAGAGCCTGGCCCAGCGATAAAGCAAACACGACCAGTATAACGATGATTAGCACCACCCAGCCGCCGCCAACATAGAAAAGGTGATTCGACACGCGGCGGTTGCGATCGCGGACCATTAGCCCCCCAACCAGGCAGCCGAGCGGTCCGAGTAGTATCCACAGATACCATTTGCCGTCAACGGACTGGTTGAGCGGAGCCGTGCGGGCGGTCCTGGTAGCAAAATCTTCATCCAGCTTGCTCATCGGGCCTCCTTGGGCTCGGGAAACGATAGATTGTCAATTCGATCCGGTTAACACTACCATAAAAGGTTATGGTTGTCAATGGACAAAATGTGCTACAATCGGGCCGATGTTTAATTTTCTTCTGGCGGCCACCTGCGGAACCGGCTCGGGCTCCGTCAAGGTCAGCGATTCTGGCTTGCCTTGCGGCAATAACGCCAACCCTATTTACGCTTTAATTCAAGGCGCCGCCAACTGGGTTATCGGCCTGCTGGGCGGCCTAGCGGTACTAATCATCATTATTAGCGCAATCCAGTTTATTACCTCCCAGGGTAATCCCGACGCCATCAAGGGCGCCAGAAGCCGCATCGTCAACGCTGTAGTGGGACTGATATTATTGTCTTTGATGTTCGTGATTCTGCGTTTTCTGGGGGTTAGCAAATGAGTTGGCGATTGGCATTAACTCTGTTTGACAATGGCGTTCAAGGCAAAAGCCTGTCGGAAATCCCGCAATTAATCGCTAATATCATCAACATCCTCATGTTTTTTGTCGGGGCGCTGTCCGTGATCTTCATTATCATCGGTGGCATCAAATATGCCACCTCGGCCGGCAACCCGCAGGGACTGGCGTCGGCCAAACGCACTCTGATGTATGCTATCGGCGGCTTGGTTTTGGCGGTGTTAGCCTTTACAATTGTGTCATTCGCGCAAGGATTGTTTAAATGACGATTGCCCCACATTTAGCCAGGTTCCTGGCTGACGTCACCGTTGATGCCAACGGTAACATCGTGCCCAAAAGCGGCTTTTTTAGCGGCACTTTTGGCGATGTCTTCCACACCGTTGCCAACCTGCTCATCTTTATCACCGGCGCCGTGTCGGTAATTATGATTATCGTCGGCGGCTTTCGTTACGTGGTATCGGCCGGCGACCCCAAGGCCGTCCAGGGGGCTAAAAACACCATCCTCTACGCCGTGATCGGCTTGGTAATTGCCATTTTGGCCTTTGCCATCGTCAATTTTGTTTTGAGTAAATTCAAATAATGTATAATATCGGCTATAAGTCGATTATTAAGGAGATTATCAAGTGAGTATGACCCAGGATTTAATGGCTAAGTTTGCCGGTATCGGCATGGCGGTAACGGCCTACGGCAGTACGGCCATGGCTGCTACCTGTAACCCTTCGGGCGGAATTCAAGCCGGCGCGGACTGTGCTGCTCCGACCGGAGCCAAAAGTACCTTGTTCGGACCCAGTGGGACGTTTACGGTTATTACTAACACGCTGATCTTTATTATCGGCGCCGTAGCCGTCATCATGCTGATTATCGGCGGCTTCCGCTATGTGTTGTCCAGCGGCAACGCTGACGCCGTCCAGAGCGCCAAAAACACCATCTTGTATGCCATTATCGGCATTGTGGTGGCGGTGCTGGCTTATGCCATTGTCAACTTCGTCCTGACCCGCATCGGCTAATTCAAAAGTCCTTCAAAAAAACTCCGCTGCGGCGGAGTTTTTGTTTCTATTGACAGGGTTGTTGGCGCGGGCGTAAACTGCTAGTGATTCGACCGTGGAGTTGAGTAGTAATTTTGAGAAACTTGAGTGGGCAGGTAGCCTTAGAAGTCAGGACTGGGGAAGAGGCTTGGCTTCTGACGGTGACGCTCACTCAGGACGTGCAAGGATAACACCGGCAGACGGGCGACGGGCGCCCGTATCGAGCTGCCGGACGCGTGCAAGTGCAGAGTCTCGTGCGAGCGGGAGGGATCGTGGTTCGATCACGTGATCGACCGTAGGGCCGTGAGGCGCCAGTAGCGCAGACCCAAAAATGGTCAGGCCTGCGTTACCTTACCCTGCAACACATTGCACAGCAAGACCCCGAGGGGCCTGCCTTTACGGCGGACTGCCGGCGTTTCGCGGAGATGGACAATCTCCGGTCGACCGGGCTAAAGGGGGCAACAAACTCCGATGAGTTGCCAAGGCAGCCAAACGGAGTGATCCAGCGAACGACGATCCCTGGGAGGGGTTAAATGTAAGGGGCTTTGCCGCCCCGAGCAGAAGCGTTCTGTTGGGAAGTCCGCCAGAACTTGTCTGGCAACCTCAAGGCCCATCGATAGGGGCCCGAGTGCATGCCACGCGTAGGTCTTCGGACTCGCCGTGGATACCACTCAAACGGTTTCTAGTTTCCTGGCACCGCCAAAAACTAGCGCAGTAGCGGGCCATCGCGACAAGGATTGGCCGAAGGCTGTAGCGTGTGGAGATCCAATGCAGCTGCATCGGGATGGAGGTTGATCTCCGAACTCTGCAGCCTCGCCTCACCCAGAAGGGGTTCCGTCAGGAACCCCTTCTTCTATTTGGATGCATAACTAAAAAAGACCCGGTTGGGTCTTTTTTAGTGTCTAAGATTAGACGGGTTGAACTTTGATCTTTTTAACTTTTTCCTGGGCGACTTTGGGGATGGCGATGGTTAGCACGCCGTCCTTCAAGTTGGCTTGAGCCTTTTCAGCTACCACCGAGGTTGGCAGAATCACCGAGCGGCTGAACGCGCCCCAGTAACATTCTTGTACGTAGTAGTTTTCGCGGTCCACTTCCTTTTCGTCCACCCGTTCGCCGCGCAGGGTCACCACGTCATCGGAAATGCTGATATCGATGTCGTCGGCTTTGACGCCGGCGATTGGAGCCTTAATTACCACGTTATCCTTAGTTTGATAAACATCGACGGCCAATTGGCCTTCCATGTCTTCGTTCGCCAACCAGTCTTCGCCGGTTTGCTCCGTCTCGTCTAAAAATTCGTCTTGCAGGATGTCTTCGCCGCCCGAATTCTTTTTGGCCATGAATCCTCCAGGTTGCCTTATGGTAGCGTTTTCCCTATTATAGGCAGACAATTTTGGCAAAAGCAAGCAAATGGCAATAATTCAACAACTGGTAGAGTTTTTAGCCCCTGCCCAATGTTTAAACTGCGGCCGGCCAGGTAACCTGGTGTGCCCCGCTTGCCTGCCCAGCCTAGCGATTGTTAAGACGCCAACCTGTTGGCGGTGTAATCGCTTGAGCCCCGGCGGCCGGACTTGCGCCAGCTGCCGATCCAGCTCCAAACTGGCCGGCGTGGTGGTGGCCAGCCATTATGACGGTGCCGTAAAATCGCTTGTCAAAGCCATAAAGTATCAAAACGCCATGGGCGCCAGCCGCATCGCGGCCGGGCTGGTCACTCCCCTACTTCGCATGAGCGCGATAGGGGATTTTGATTTGGTCACCAGTGTGCCCAGCGCCGCTCCGGCCTACCGGCGCCGCGGCTACAATCAAGCCGAATTAATCGCTAAAATCGTGGCCGCCGATTTGGCTCTCCCCTACCGCTCGCTATTGGGCCGGCTGACGGCGGCTCGCCAAGTCGGCCACAACCGGGCCCAACGTTTAGAGCAGGTCCGTGGCCGGTTTTACGCCACCTCCCCCGTTCCGCTCAAAACTAAAGTTTTAATCATCGACGATGTTTTAACCACCGGCGCCACTCTGAACGAATGCGCGACCGTGCTGAAAGCCGCCGGTGCCGCCCGCGTTTGGGGCGCCGTGGTGGCCAAGCACTAAATAATTCCTGGCGGAGAGGGAGAGATTCGAACTCTCGCTACGCCTTGCGGCGTACTACAGGTTTAGCAAACCCGCCCCTTCAACCACTTGGGTACCTCTCCGTATTTTTCTGCCACCGTGCGTGGCGGAGGGGGTGGGATTCGAACCCACGGACCCGTGAAGGTCTGCGGTTTTCAAGACCGCTGCACTAAGCCGCTATGCGACCCCTCCACGCCCACCGTAACTCAAAGAGTATACCGACACAACGCCAGTTTTTCAAGATTAGCACTAGCGTCATAAAACGCTTGCGCTTATAATCCAGCCAGAGGGTGCATTTATGCCGGACGACCAAAACTTTAGTTGGCAAGCCTCGGAATATATTTATCATCAGAAAAATCCGGGCTGGTATTTAATGCTGTTCGCCGCTGCCGCTGCCCTGATTACTTTTGCCGTCTGGACCCGCCAATGGCTGACGGCTGGCCTATTCGGTGTCATGCTGGCGGCCCTGACGGTTTACGCCAATAAAGCCCCGCGCAGCCTTAATTATCAGCTTGATGAGGGCGGCGTCACGGTGGGCACTAAGTTTTACGCTTACGACCAATTCCGGTCGTTTGGTGTGCTGCAGGATGTGGGCTGGCACGCCATTGATCTGGAACCGACCAAGCGGCTGATGCCACGGCTGACAATCTTGTTTGCTGATGGCGACCGCGATACCATTATCGATATTTTAGAAAACCAACTCCCCCGCCTCGACCATCAACCTGATATCATCGACCGCCTGGCCCGCAGACTGAAGTTCTAATAATAATTGCTGGCGGAGAGGGTGGGATTCGAACCCACGATACCCTTGCGGGCATACCGCTTTT
>CAZHSX010000033.1:0-4932 GCA_964535275.1 uncultured Candidatus Saccharimonadales bacterium | reverse complement strand
GCCCTGACCGGGCGCAATCCCGATTGGCAGCCGAGTGCTTAAAGCCCTCCTGACCGTCGTCGCCATCGTCCTGGTCTACGCCGTATTCGAGTTTGTCCGCGTCAAATCCCTGATCAAAGTCAGCGGCCAGTTAATTGCGCGGTCGCAAACTTACCAACAACACCCCGCCGGCGCCACCTATAAAATCCTGGTGATCGGCGACAGCACCGGCGTGGGCACCGGCACCAGCGACCCCAAGTTTTCATTGGCCGGCCGACTAGGAACAGACATTCCGACCGCCGACATCACTAATCTAAGCCAAAACGGCCTGCGCGCTGCCGGCTTGCTGGCCATCGTCCAAAAACTGCCGGCCGCTCATTATGACTTTATCCTGATCCACATCGGCGGCAATGACATTACGCACTTCGGGGATCTGGACCAAGCCACCGCCGACACCCGCCAAACCTTGCAAATTCTGGCCGCCCAAGCCACCCAAATCGCCGTTTTTTCCACCGGCAACTTGGGCGAGGCCAAGCTATTCCCATGGATCAGTCGACCCATCTTCGGCTACCGCAGCCGGCAACTGCGCGACCAGTTTAAGGCCATGACTAGCCAATTTAACAACGTGGCTTACGTCGATTTATTTGCCCAACCGCAAAGCTTAAACACGGTGGGCGGTTACGCCGGCGATGGCCTGCACCTGGATGATGCCGGCTACGCCCTGTGGTACAGCGCCCTGAAAACCGTATGGACGCCCAGCAAGTAACCGCCGCCCTGGACCAACACGCCTCGGTGTCCAAGGCCAAGGCTAACGCTTGGTTTTTCAAAACCGATCCTGGCCAGTACGGCGCCGGCGACGAATTTATTGGCGTCACCGTACCCGAACAACGCCGGGTGGCCAAACAGTTTAAAACCCTACCGCTGGCCGAAATCGAAAAATTACTTCACAGCCCCATCCACGAACACCGGCTAACGGCCCTGATTATCATGGTTGGGCAGTATCAAAAGGGAGACGAGGACACCAAAAAACACATTGCCGGCCTGTACCATAAAAACCGGGCGTTCGTAAATAATTGGGACTTGGTAGACAGCTCGGCACCCTACATTTTGGGCGATTATTTGCGTCATCACTCGCGCAATGTCGTGGACCGCCTGGCCAAATCCAAATCGCTGTGGGACCGCCGTATCGCCGTTTTAACTGCCGGGGCTTGGATCCGTGAGGGCGACTTTGACTGGACGTTTAAATTGGCCGAGCAAATGATGGCCGACCGAGAGGATTTAATTCACAAAGCCACCGGCTGGATGTTGCGCGAAGTCGGCAACAAGGACCAAGCCGCTCTCCTGACATTTCTCGACACCCACTACCGTCAAATGCCACGCACCATGCTGCGTTACGCCATCGAACGCCTAACCCCAGACCAAAAACGGCATTACCTGGCTAAATAGCGAAGTCCCCAGCGGAACTCCGCTAGGGACTTAAGAGATGTCGGGCCCCAACAATTGATCGTAGAAGGCTTCGGTGTTGTGCCAGTCATCCGGCACACCGTGGTTGTCGGGCGGGGCACTGCCGCCAACTGCCTCCAGCCCGCTGCCATTCTTATCGAGCCGTTCCTCGCGCAGCTCGGCCAAAACTGGCAATAACTCCTGCTTGATCGCCGCCTGGCGGTTTGGGGTCAAGCCCTGGAACCAACCAAGCAGTGTGCCGGTTTCCTCATAACTCAGGGGTCGATCACCGGACTTCAAAGCCTCCAGCAGTTCATCGACATTGTGATCTACCATCTGACCTCCTAGGGCTCGGACCACGCCGGCGGTTGCCGGTAGGTTTTGGACTCTTGCTTTTCGCGCGACTTGGGGCCACGCACCGCCAGCGAAACACCGATACCAGCCTGAGCAAATTCGTCCAGATACTGGCTGAAATACCACTGTTGCGATGGGGTGCCCTCGATGACACGCAAGTTTGGGCATTGCTTCATCAGCCGGCGCAACTTGCCAATCGAAGTCGATCCGATCAGATGCACAACATCAGCTCCAGGATCCAGCCCGGTTACTTGCTCACCGGCATCGGCGTGCCAAAAAATCAAGATGTCGGTGAGCTTGGGCCTAGTGGCCTCAAGCAGCACAATTTCCTGGTAACCCTGGCGTTCGCCATTAGAACGAGCAGCAATCTCACCGCGGCAAATCGCGCACCACTGTTCATTCAAGCCATGTTTGCAGTCCATAGGGCTCCTAATTGTGGGGGTGCTAGGCGGACAATAATACCTTATTTAAGCCGGTAGGTAAAGAGAGGCAGCTACAAATACAGCCAATTAAGCATTAGCGTTTTGACCACGGTGGGCGTATAATGCGGCCAGGAAGGCGGTGATGTACATGGACGGAAAACTCAGCAACATGGAAATGGGTGCGATTATCGTGGTCTTGGTCGGCGGTCTGAACTGGCTGCTGGTGGGAGCCTTTAATTTTAACCTGGTTCACAAGATCTTTAGTTTTAGCATGACGGTCGAACGCATTATCTACGTAATCGTCGGCCTGGCAGCGTTATGGGTGTTTAGCTTCGGCAAGCGCCTGCGCAAAGCCTAATTTAGCGTTAATAACACCAAAATCCGCCGGTTAAGGCGGATTTTTGGTTGGCCTATTTACCAGCTATGGGCAGATAGCCAGTGCGAGTAAGCACCAGCCCACGAACCATAGCGGGCGACCGCATACGATTGGGCCCAGCGAATCTGGGTAATCGGGTTGGTCTGCCAGTCGGCACCGTAAGGCGCCATCTTGCTGCCCGGCAGGGCCTGGAACAAGCCGTAAGCACCGGAACCCATATGGTTCCAACGCGTTACGCCGTCCCAACCTGACTCGTGACGAACAATGTAGTCGACATAACCGTAATCCGACGGGTTAACACCGGCCACGGCCATCCAGGCGATCGGGTCGCCAGTAACGGTAGCCACGACCAAGCGGGCTTGGTTCGCGCGGGCAGCCGCTAGGGCCGCCTGACGAGCCGCTTCGGCCGCAGCCGCGGCTTCAGCCGCCGCCTTGGCCTGTTGAGCCGCACGCAGCGGGGTCAGCACCTCGGCGTCGTAGTCGGGGTGGGCGATGTTGGCCGTCACAAAGGCCGGGGAGTCTAATTCAATTTTTAGGTTCTGAACCGGGACACTCGCGGTCTCGGCCGCAGCCAATGCCGGAGTCGTGGGTAAGTTCACCACTTGAGCGCCCAACAGCGCGATGGCCATTAGGGCGTTGTGTAAGTTACGCATACAAAGGACGCCGAAGCGCCCTCGCAAACTCCTTTACTTAAAAGCCCCAAACAAAAAACCCGTTTGCACGGATTTCGATTGGGTTGCGCGCTACTATACACCATAAGCGTTATGTTGTCAAGTGCTTATGCTGTTGTGGTTTCGGGTGATGTTTGGTAGTATATCTGTTATATGGCCTCTACCCGCAACCAAGGCCGGTTCGATCCGGCGTCAAAACAGCCTTTTGCCTTAAGCCGCACTAAGCTGGAAAACTTTACCCAGTGCCCACGCTGCTTTTATTTGGACCGCCGCCTGGGGGTGGATCGGCCCAGTATGCCGGGCTTTACCCTGAACACCGCCGTCGACGCCCTCTTAAAAAAGGAGTTTGACGCCCACCGGCTCAAAGGCCAGGCCCACGCCCTAATGACCGCCTACGGGGTCGATGCCATCCCATACGCCCATACCAGCCTGGACGACTGGCGGCAAAACTTCCACGGCGTGCAGTATCTGCACCCGAGTACCAATCTGTTAATTTTCGGCGCCGTTGACGACATCTGGGTGAACCCGGCCGGAGAGCTAATCGTGGTCGATTACAAGGCCACCAGCAAAGCCGGCGAGGTGTCGCTGGACGACCAATGGAAGGAAGCTTACAAACGCCAGATGGAGGTTTACCAGTGGCTGCTGCGCCGCAATGGCTTTAAGGTGAGCCCAACTGGTTATTTTGTCTACGCCAACGCCGACAAAGACCTGGCGGCGTTTGACGCCAAGCTGGAGTTTAAACTCACCCTGCTTCCTTATAAAGGCGACGACAGCTGGGTGGAGCCGGCCATTATCCAGGCTCATGCCACGCTGATGGGCGACAGGTTACCGCCCTACACCGACAGCTGTGAATATTGCCAGTACCGCCAAAAGGCTGCGGCCGCCGAAACCGCCTAGTCAGCCGAACCGGCTTGGAGTAAAATCACTCTAAGCCTAAATCCGTCTAAGGCGGACAGACTAGTTTCCCAGGTGAGGGGAGTGACATTGGCAATTAGCGGAGTTGAGCGGGTGGTGCGGGAGTCGCCACCCTATACCTTGCAGTTGCGAATACGGGTAGGGCACAGCTGTGAGGTGGTAGCTATATACCTGGCCAGCGGCCAAATTACCCAGCCCGAGGTGCTGGCCGGCACGGCTGAGCTGCTACTGGCCGATGCTGGCGATCCACTCCAGCCTAATCAACGGCGCCTAAAGCTGATGGGTCTGGCTAATCTAGCTTGGAAGCCCAATTACTTTGATGCTGTCGGACCCAAACTGGATCAAATTGCCAAGCAGCTGCAGGTGCTGGCCGGCAATTGCGATCTGCCGCAGGCGGCGGCCGAGGAGCTTTACGCCGATCTAACCAGTTTGCGGCAGGCCATCGCCCATTGCCGGGCCCAGGAGCGGCGATGAAACAAGCCGACACGCGAGGCCGGATGGCCCTGGAAACAGCTATGCTTGAGTACCTGCGCCGTCACGGGCCAATCTCTATTAGCCAGCTAATTACCGCCCTCCAAGAGTCCGACCGCACCCCGCTGGATATCCGCCAGTCCATCTGGAAGTTGATCGAAACCGGCCGCGCCGAATGGGTGGGTCGACAACAGATAGCCGCCAGCCGCTCTCGGCCACCGGCAGCCGATTACAGTCATATCACCGACGCAAAAGGATACCCGCCGTGCGGCGGCCCAGATTAAGCCCCCCCCAGAGAGGG
>CAZHSX010000032.1:0-5090 GCA_964535275.1 uncultured Candidatus Saccharimonadales bacterium | reverse complement strand
CCGCCGGAAACGATCAAGGCTAAAAGGGGAAAGTCGGGCGCATCGTTAGTCAAAAAGTTGGCGTAGGCGTGGGCTTCGACGTGGTCAATGGCGTACAGCGGTTTAGCTTTAACTTCGGCTAGGGTTTTGGCGGTCAGCGTTCCAATTAACAGCGAGCCTAGCAGTCCCGGTCCGGCCGTAACCGCTATTCCGTCAATCCCATCCCAATCCAGCTTGGCTTCGTCCAGCGCCCGTTGAACCACCGGCAACATCACCTCAATGTGCGACCGGGCTGCCACCTCTGGCACTACACCGCCAAATTCCCGGTGGATGTCGATTTGACTGGCGACGACATTACTTAAAATCCGCCGGCCGTCAGTCACCACCGCGGCCGCGGTTTCATCGCAAGATGTCTCGATTCCCAGGATATTCATCGGTTAAGTATAGCAATGGGGTAAAATGTTGTCATGCCGGATGTAAACGACCAAAACTGGAACAAGCAAGTTATTGCCCTGGGCGGACATTTTTATCAGAGCAGCCATTGGGGGGAGTTTCAAGAGGCGCTGGGGTATAAAACACGGCGCGATCATGGCGATGGTTGGCTGTGGCAGGCCGCGGTGCGGGTGGGGCGCGGCGGAATTAGTTATTTGTACTGCCCTTACGGGCCAATAGTCACGAGTCACGAGGCGCTAACGGCGAGCTTGAGTGCACTAATCGCGGTGGGCAAGGAAACGCGGGCAGATTTTGTGAAGGCCGAGCCGTGGGGGACAGCGGCAATGGCGGCGGGCTGGCAGGCAGTGCCAGACATGCAACCCAAACACATCATGAGGCTGGACATTACGCCGAGCGAGGACGATCTGCGCAAAAATATCAGCCAAAGCAACCGCAACCTAATCAATACAGCCAAGCAAAGGGGACTACGGTTTCGGGTTAGCAATGACGCTGCCGATCTGGAGACCTTCATTAAGCTCCAGCACGGTACGGCCAAGCGGGGCGGGTTTAAGCCGCATGCCGATGATTATTACCGCAAGTTAATGGCGGCTTTGCCGGGCATAGCGCGAATTTATGCGGCTGAGTTCGAGGGGCAGCCGGTGGCGATGGCGATTGGGTTTGACTTTGGTGAGGTGCGGTATTACGCCCACGCGGCCACGGATGACGAGCGCAACCGTGAGCACAAGGGGGCGATTGCGCTGTTGTGGTGGCTGATTGCGGACGCTAAGGCGCAGGGCATTAAGACTTTTGACTTTGGCGGGGTAGCGCCGGCGGATCAGCCGAATCACCCTTGGGCCGGGCACACTCGGTTTAAGCAGTCGGTCGGAGGGGAAATCATTACCCTCGGCGGCACCTGGGATTATCCGATTAAGCCGGCCAAATACAAACTTTACCGGGCGGCCAAGAAGGTTTTGCCGCTGTGAGACCGGCGACGGAAGATGAAATCGCGCGCTGGGACGAGTTAATCGCTGCCAATCCGGACGGCGGGCAGGTTTTGCAAACTTTTACCTGGGGCGAGTTTAAGGGCCGGCACGGTTGGGCGCCAAAGTATTTTGTGGCTGACAACTTGGCGGTGCTGTTTTTGGCCCGCAAAATCCCATTTTACGGTGAGCTTTTATATTGCCCGGCCGGGCCGGGAGTGGCTACGGCCGACCAGCTGGCGTCGATCGTGGCCCAGGCCAGCCAAGCCCCGGCGTTTTTACTCCAGTTCGACCCGCCATTGCCCAAAGGCAACTTGTCTATCAGCGGCTTGGTCAAAGCTCCCCATGACATCCAACTTGGCACAACGACCGTGATAGTGAACTTAGGTCCGAGCGAGGACGAAATTATCGGGTCGTTCAAGCAAAAAACCCGTTACAACATCCGTTACGCCCAAAAGCACGAAGTAACAATTAGCCCGGTTGATGCTACTGATGAGAATTTGCGGCTAATGTACGAACTTATGCAGTCCACCCAAGGCCGGGCCGGGTTTTACCTGCGACCGTTTGAATATTTTGCCGATTACTGGCGGACGCAGTCAGAAGCTGGTCAAGGAAAAGTTTTCTTTGCCAGACACGACGACCAGGTGTTGGCTGGTGCTTTTGTACAGTATTTTTCCGACAAAGCCACGTATAAAGATGGCGGCAGCACTAGGGAACATGCCAACCTACAGGCGCCGTATTTATTGCAATGGGAAATTATGCGCTGGCTCAAGGACAAGGGAGTTAAATATTACGATCTGCAAGGCGTGCCGCCGGCTGGTTCCGGCCCCAACCATCCGCTGTCGTCACTGGTCCAATTCAAAACCGGCTTTAACGATGTGGTGACCGAGTACGCCGGGGTTTACGACCTGCCGCTAGTGGGGTGGAAATACAAATTGTGGCGGGCAGGTGGCGAAAAACTGTACTCTAAATACCTGGCGATTTTCGAAAAGACGCAACTTTATTAAGCGTAACCGCTATTGACAAAAGCCCCAAAGCTTGGTATTATACGAGCCTTAGTTGATCATCCGATCGACTCGCACAGGGGGAGAACATGCTAGTACGCTACACTTCGGGCCCTGACGGCTCGCAACTGTTCGACGAGCAGGGCAGTTTCATCCAGTGGCAATGCGAAGGCAAGTTCATGGATGGTGCTTACAAGCACTTTGCCGAGCTCAGGCCGGGCGAATACTGGGTCGTCGAGTCCGACGTGATCGAATTGCTGGTAACCCGGCTGACGGTCACCACCTCACGCACTCGGTACAAGACCTGGGTCCGCCCGATGATGCCCTTCCGTGACCTGCAGCCGCCAGAGGATTTCCCCGAATGGCTGAGAAAGAAGGTCTACCGGCCTAGCCTGATCGGACGGATGGTAGATCGGCTCAAAGGCCAGCGGTTAACCTGGAAAGAACTTTCAGGTTACACCGAACCCGCGTAAGCACGCTTTATGAAAAGCCTGCTAGCGCGGGCTTTTCTTTTGCGAAAAATGAAGCGTAACCGCTATTGACAAAACATCTCGCTAGTGTTAGTGTTGTTCTCTAATCCCGCATGGATGTGCGGTCCACCCGCTTGGGTGCAGGGCTTTGTCTGCTGGGCCTCAACGGCAGAAGTCAGGAGTTAGCCGGATGGCTAACGAAGAATGGACCAACGGCAAGATCATCGATGGGCCGAATGAACTGGATGTGATACTTAGTCTCTTCCGCGAGCTATGGGTGACTCTGCGGATCCAGGGGATTGGAGCAATCAAAGTTCAGTTCAGGCGCTGGGAAATACCAAGGTTTAGCACAGTACGAGAGTTTTCGGCTCTTGTCGCAATTTTGGAGCAGGAGAAGTCGCACCATTTGGTTTGGCTGGAGGGTGACTACGACTTCAATGCTCGTGAAGGCTACGCCTGGCGAGACAAGGATCCTCATCCGCAAGGATCGTTCTAACCCTCTAACTCGTGACTGAAAGGTGTCCGATGCTCAAGCGATTCGATCTGTTTCTGGGTCGTCACTCCCTGGCTTTTATCGGAGTAACGTTCCTCGCTCTGGTCTTGATTTTTAAGGCCAACTAGCCCGCGTGATGCACGCTTTGATGAAAAGCCTGCTAGCGCGGGCTTTTCATTTGCCCTTATACTGTTGGCATGCTGCGAAAGATTGTTAAAGCTTTAATCCCCAAAAAGATATTTGAACTCGTTGAGCCGTGGGGGCACTGGGCCGAGGCGGTGCTGGCCAACCTTGCCTATGGTTTTCCCGCTCGCGGGCTAAACGTCATCGGCGTTACCGGCACCGATGGCAAAACCACCACCAGTACTTTAGTGGCCGCCATGTTGCGCAATGCCGGCTACCAAGTGGGCTACATTACCACCATTAGCATCGACGATGGCAGCGGGCCAAAACCCAATCCCACCAGATTGACGGCCGTGACTTCGTTCAATTTATTTCGTCAAATTCGCATTATGAAACGTAAGGGCGTGCAATGGCTGGTGCTGGAGACGACATCCCACGCTTTGGCCCAGCATCGCTACTGGGGCGTACCGTATTCAGTCGCCGTGATGACCAATGTGACGCACGAGCATTTGGATTACCACCGCACCTTTGAGCGCTACCGTGATGCCAAACTGAAGCTGTTTAAAATCACCGGCAAAAACCAGCAAGGGCTGGGCGTGGGCGTGGCCAATGCCGAGGACGGTGCCGTGGATTTGTTTGCCGGCGCGGTGCGCAAAGCCATTACTTACGGCATCACCAAGGGCGACTTGCGGGCGGCTGACATCAAATCCACGCCGGTTAGCAGCGACTTTAAAGTTAACTACGAGGGTAAAAGCTGGCCGCTGCATGTGAACGTGCCGGGGAGCTTTAACGTTTACAACGCGCTAGCAGCGGCCGGGGTGGGGTTGGCGCTGGGCTTAGAGCCGATCCAAATTCAAAAGGGGATTGCTTCGCTGGAATCGGTAGAAGGCCGCATGAACACGATTGACGAAGGCCAGGACTTTAACGTGATTGTGGACTACGCTCACACGCCCGACAGCTTTAAAAAGATTTTTGCTGAACTGCGGCCGCTGGCCAAAGGCCGGCTAATTGCCGTGTTTGGCTCGGCTGGCCGTCGTGATGCCGCCAAGCGGGCTATTCAAGGTGAAACCGCCGGCCAAATGGCGGACATTGTGGTGGTAACCGAGGAAGACGACCGCGATGAAGACGGGTTGGCGATTATGCACGCCATTGCCGACGGCGCTAAAAAAGCCGGGAAAAAGTTTGACCATGACTTATTTGAAATCCACAACCGGGCCGAAGCTATTGACTACGCCGTGAAGCTAGCTAAGCCCGGCGACACGGTGGTGCTATTGGGCAAAGGCCACGAAAAATCCATCATTGGCCCCAGCGGCAAACGCCCCTGGGATGAGGCTTCAGAAGCTCGTAAGGCACTAAAAAACCTACGGTCGTAATTCCAGCGTTAAGCAGTTAATACCGCCGCCGGATTTTTGGAATTCGCTGATGTCGACCAAAACGGGGTTAAAATTGTGCTGCTTTAATTGGGTAATCAGGCCGCTAGCTTTGGTCGAGGTAATCACGTTATGGCCGTCACTGACGGCATTAAGCCCAAAAGCTAGGGCGTCGGCTTCCGAGGCTTCTATTAAGTTCGGAAAGTATTGCTTAATTAACTCCTGGCTAGGCTGGTCAA
>CAZHSX010000031.1:0-5108 GCA_964535275.1 uncultured Candidatus Saccharimonadales bacterium | reverse complement strand
CTAATCTGGTTTTGGCTAGATCATTTCCGGCTGGCGGATAGCTTTAAACCCGCTAATACTGGTCCACACGCCGCCGGCGGCGATAAAGACATGCAGCAGTTCCGTAGCCAGGTTGATATGGATGGCGCCGAATAAGGCGGAACTGTACGAACCGTAAACCAAGGCTGGCAGGCCCCAGGCAGCTATGACTAAGTAGACGGCCGTTAGGACCCAAATGCTGACGGCGCGCTGGCGGTCGGACTTGCCCAAAAACACCAGCAGAGCCAATACAGCGGTAGCAACATGGATAAAACTCAGCGTGCGGTTGACCTCAAAAAGATGCAGCAGCCAGCGGCCCGGGTCGCTCGGTACGCTTAATGGTGACATAGCTGGGATTAGCCCCAAACCGCCGATTATAAGTAGCAGGACTCCGCTAACCAGCGCGAAAGTTTTTAGGCCCTTCATAGCTGTATTATACCTCGATAAGCATAACCGCAAAATCTTGACAAAACACTTATGTAATGCTATTATAGCCGGCGTATCTCGGAGCGAGATAAGCGTCTACACCCCTAGGAGGGTTTGACATGCAAAAGGTCGTCTGCAGTAACCCCGATTGCCGTTACACCGAGGATGATGCCGACGAAACTCACGCCGATATTCCCTGCCCCGGTTGTGGCAACGGCATTATGCTCAAGGTTGGCAACTGGCCGGAGGAACCGGAATGATCCGGTTCGCTGCGATCGAACGGCTGCCCTTTAAAGGTCAGCCAACCGACGATCGACTGGAACTTCGGCGCGACAAGCTTAAGCCGAGCTGGCTGCCGCGTGGCGGCTTACAGCTGGGAGTGCGGCGGATCGAGCGGCGTGTTAACGGCCGGGCATGGCACCCGACGGGGTACGTGGTGGTGGTTGATCCCGCTCACCCGTACAATCTCAACCAGGTTGGCGAGCTGCTGATGTTCAGCCGCCCGCACACTGCCAGGCCGCACTGGAAACCGCTGTCGCTAGATTCACTGGCCATGGCAGTAGATCGCATCGACGAATCCTGGCTAGCTTACGGACGGTGGCACACTGGCGACAAAGGCTTGGTGGCCGAAATTCGGCCCCAAATGGCCGAGTGGAAACGCCTGCCCGAATTCCAGCGCCGACTGATTGACATCAAGTTGCAGCAAGCCGGTGAACCATATCGGCTAAGCCGGACACCTGATCGCCAGAGGGTCGAACAAATGCTAGTTGGCGGCGTCATTGACAGCCTGAGACGGATTAACCCGACGGCAACGGCTGCCAAGTTGGGAGGGGCCGATCGAGCCTTGGATCGCCAGGCGATTTTGGATGGCGTATCGATCAAGGCCAATCGCTACCGGCGGACGATCGTGGAAGAAATCATCCGTCACCAACTGGAACTGGCCCGCCGGGTTTATGCTGATGGCTCTCTGGACCAAGCCGGCGAGCTGATAGTTAAACTGCCGGCGTTCGGCGTTAGCTACCTGCGTAACCACGATGGAGCCAGCAAGGATCTGGTGAGGGTGGTGATGGCGGCCGAGATGTACTTTTCGACGCTTTACCGCCAGCTGTCGGCGATTGGCCGCGGTCGGCTGGATTTGGCCGAAGTGGCAGTACCGCCAGGGTATCTCGACTTCACTCGACTGACAGGCTACGACGTCTTGGCCGAAGTCGTGCTGGGAAGGCTCACGGATCTGTCCCATTGCCTGGACGCCAAAACCCGCAAACGCCACACTGAGCGTACGCAGAGTTTACTGCGTCAACGCTTCGAAATAACAAATCCCGCTAGCCAACTGTGGCTTGACCCGGATTTGTCGCATTACAGCTCCCAAGTTTGGACCTAGGTCCGGCTTGGGAGCTTTTCATTTAGCCAATAAACTCTTAATAACAACGGCTGTAGTAGCCGGTTCTTCAATCGGCAAAAAGTGCCCGCCAGGCAGGATTTGCAATTGGGCAGCCGGTATCTGCTCGGCCAGTTTTCGTAGTTGTCGCGGCTTCACTACCATGTCGCCCTTAGCCCCGATAATATGGGTTGGCGTTTTTATTTGTCGGCCAACCGTTAAGGCATCAAAACTGCGGTATGCCCGCAGCGACTGGGCCAGGGTACGGCGATCGGCGCGGGCAAAGTTTTGGTAATCCTCGGCAATAATGCGGCGGATTACAGTTTTGTCTCTAGTGTGCGCCACTAACCGGTCGGACCAATATATGACCGGCTTCCAGGTCAGATGCGCGCCCAGAGCGTACATGCGTCCGGCGCTGGTTAGCGGGTTTAGTAGCGATAGACTATCGAAGGTTTGCGGATAGCCGGCGGCTGTTGCCAATGCCACGGTGGCGCCGTAAGAGTGGCCGATAAGTTCGACCGGTCCCAGTTTGAGCGTCCGCAAAAAATCATTCAACCAGCCAGCGTAACTTTCAAAGCTTAAATCATCCAGGGGTTGAGACTCGCCAAAACCAGGCAGATCGGGAATAATCACCTTGCGATCGGGGAATTGCTCGGCCAGCCCCAGCAACCCGCGGTGGTCGCCGGCAAAGCCGTGGAGTAAAACCAGCGGATTACCCTGCCCCGCCGCCCAGTAGGCGGTGTCGCGGCCGTTAATGCTGGCGTTTTGCTTTTGCATTATGCCGGCAGCGCCACCCTACTATTCTGCGAAGTCCTGGATATTGGTGACGTCGTCTTTGCTAATCAGCACCATCACGCCCGGCTTCCCGGCTTTGGTGCGGGTAAACACAATGTACGGATTCCAATCCAGAATCGCCATGATTTCGTAGCGGCCTTCTTGCTGATCCAGCTTGCCAACCTCGGCGTAGCGGTGCTTTTTTTCCTGCATGTAGCTAATGCTAAAGATCTTGCGCTCGCCCACCACTGCCCCCAACTGGTCTTTGACGGCCGCGACCATAGCATTATAGGCGGCGGCGTGGTCGCGACGCTTGGTTTGAGGGATAAAATATTTGACCGGCGATGTGGCGGCTGTGGGCATATTGGGATAATTGTACTACTATCGGCTGCGAAATACCAGATTAGAGGGCCTGTGTGGCCGATAGCGTTAGCATTTTATGCCGGTTTGGCCTATATTTGGGTTGTAATAATGCAATAACAGGAGAAGCTATATGGAACAGAAAACCCAAGTATCAACCCAAAAGACTGTCGGCGGACAAACCACGACCGAAAAAACCACCACCTCACCGGTATCGGCCGAAAACAAAGGCGCTTACCAGGGTTACTACCTGGTATATTACATCCTAGGAGCCGTGGAAATATTCTTGGCTGCCAGATTGGTGTTCAAGCTGCTAGGTGCCAACCCCAACAGCGGTTTTGTGTCGTTTATTTACGCTGTCACCGGAGCATTGGTGGCGCCGTTTCAGGCTATCTTCCACGTCACTACCACCACCGGGGTTGAAACCACTTCGGTGCTTGAGCCATCCACCATTATCGCTATGCTTGTTTACGCGATCGTGGCTTGGGGCTTGGGCAAACTAATTGCCATCTCGATGGCCGGTAAAAATTAGCTGCCTTTAAGGGCGGATTCAACTACGTCGCGGGGTAGGGCCGCGGCTGACAGCAGAGCCTCGCGGACTTTGCCGGCAGCATCACCGCCGACACTAGTAGCGGCTTCCATCGTGCCACCGACGGCAGCTTTGGCGGCCGCGGCGGTGTCAGCTCCGACTTCACCAGCGGCCTTAACAGCGCCGTCAACGGCCGAAACAGCCGCCGCACCCACGTCGCCGCCGGTTTCGGCGGCCGCGTGCACCACGCCTTGAGCCGCCCCGCTGATGGCTTCGATCACGTCACCGCCAGTTTCGCTGACGCCACCCACCACGCCATGCACGGTGTTAACAGCCACGTCAGTTAATGAGGCGCCAATTTGGCCGGCGCCCTTAACGGCGCCGTTAGCGATTGAGGCCGCGACTTCGATGCCGGTACCGCCGACTTCGCCGCCGCTTTTCATGACGCTGACTACTTGATGTTTGACGGTGCTAGTGACCGCGCCCAAAATGTCATCGACACCCTGGACGGCCGCCACCACCGCATCAGTCGTTCCGTTAATGATTTCTTTTAGCATGGTTCCTCCTTTGTAAGTAATTCTAACGCTTATTGTAGTGGTATTATAAAAATATGCAAAAAATCACACCGTTCATATGGTTCGAGAATCAGGCCGAAGAAGCAATGAACTTTTACGTTTCAACCTTCCCCAATTCCAAAATTCATCAAATTGAGCGCTACGCTGGGGACCAAGGTATTCCCGGCGAGAAGGAACTGAAGGGCAAGGTTCTGACTGCCGTCTTTGAAGTCTACGGTCTGAAGTTAATGTGTCTGGATGGCGGGCCGATGTTTAAGCCGGGCGGTAATATTTCGCTGCTGGTGGAATTTGACACTCAAGCCGAAATCGATGCGGTTTGGGATAAATTGATGGAAGGTGGCCGGCCTCAACAGTGTGGCTGGATTGTGGATAAATTCGGTACCACCTGGCAGATCACCCCGCGGGCATTTGGTGAGATGATGTCAGCGGGCACGGCCAAGCAAAAACAAGCCCTGATGGCGGCCATGCTGCCGATGGTTAAGATGGATTTGCCTACTTTGCAGAAGGCGTTCGACGCGGCTAAGTAGTAGTTTAGACTTTGGGCTGTAGAATCGAGAAGCGATTGCTTTCAGTGTCTTGAGCCGAGATCCACAAGCCGACACCAGGAATCATTTGCGGTTCCATAGTCTGCTCGCCTTTTTCGTTCATACCGCCAAGGATCTTTCCGCCGGCTGCTTCGACGGCTTTCATAGCGGAGCGAACATCATCGACTGACACCACTACCGACGGAGCGTGACTTAGGGGGTTATCGGTTTTTTGGTAAAACCCGCCATTAATAGCGCCCTTGGTTTGCACCATGCCGTCCTCACTGGTTTCCGTAGTATGGGCAACTACATAATTACCCATATCAGGGCCCATCGATTGGGTTTTCCAACCAAAGGCCGTTTCGTAAAACTTAACCATTCTATCTCTGTCTTTGTATCCCATTTCAAAATGTACGACCGGGTTCATTTTACTCATAAGCTTTCCCTTCTTAACTAATCAGTTAATGGCTGGGGAGGAGGGATTTGAACCCCCGAATGCCAGGACCAAAACCTGGTGCCTTACC
>CAZHSX010000030.1:0-5299 GCA_964535275.1 uncultured Candidatus Saccharimonadales bacterium | reverse complement strand
TCCAGCCCCTACGGCGGTTCTTCGAACACCTAACCGATCGCATTTTTTACCGCGACCACTACAACAGCGAAGAAGTTCTATACGCCATCACCAAAATATTGGCCAGCGAACTAGACCTCGGCTTACTGTTGGATAAAACTTTACGCGGGCTGTGCCAGGGCCTGCACATTGAATGGGGCCAATTTTTTGTCATCGAACACGACGAGGTGTTTAAGGTAGGCCATTATGGCCGTTTGCCGAAAAAAATGGTGACCATCCCGGAATTAAAAAACCTAAACCAAAGTATGTTAATTGCCGATGAGCTGCAAGAGGGAGTGCGCAAGCAGATTATGGGCGACCATAACCTTCGGATCAGCCTCGCCCTCAGTACTAAAGAGCAGTTTGTCGGTTTTTTGTTACTGGGGGATAAACTCAGCGGCGATATTTACACTACTCAAGACATCGATTTGCTGGAAATCCTAGCCGGCGAACTAGCAGTGGCTGTTCAAAACGCTAAGGCTTACGAAGAAATTGCCAGGTTCAACGAGACCTTAAAGCAAAAAATCAAAGAGGCTACCGTTAATTTACGCCAAGCCAACGAGCAGCTTAAAGCCTTGGACGCGGCCAAAGACGAATTTATTTCTATGGCCTCACACCAATTGCGCACGCCGCTAACTACTATCAAAGGCTACGCGTCGATGTTGGCCGAAGGCGATGCCGGCCCGCTCAATCCTCAGCAAAAACAATTCTTAAACGAAGCCTTTACCAGTGCTGACAAGATGGTAGGGTTGATCACGGATTTACTTAATGTCTCCCGCATGACCTCGGGCAAGTTTGTGATTGACCCCAAGCTTTTTGACTTAGCCGACATGGTTAAACAGGAGGTGGAACTGCAGCAGCCCCAAGCCCAGGCTAAGCATCTGCAGCTGGTTTTCACGCCGCCGCCCAGCCCGGTTCAGGTTGAGCTGGACGAAGATAAAACCCGGCAGGTCGTTATGAACTTTATTGACAACGCCGTGCATTACACCAATAATGGCAGCGTTAAAGTCAGCCTGGCCACTAGCGGCGATAAGGTTATTTATAAAGTTACCGACACCGGTATCGGTGTACCGCCGGCAGCGCGCAGCCAGCTGTTTAGTAAATTTTACCGGGCCGAAAATGCCAAAAATGCCCGTCCAGACGGCACCGGCTTGGGACTTTACTTGGCAAAACGGGTAATTCAAGACCAAGGTGGTACAATAATTTTTGACAGCACTGTCGGTAAGGGCAGCACTTTCGGTTTTGAATTGCCAGTCAAAGTATTAAAAGGGGTAAGTAGCAAATAATGGTGCAAATTAATAATCCGGCCGATGTGCCTGAATTTATGAACAATGTTCCCGCCAACGGCAAAACAATTTTGATCGTAGAAGACGATCCGTTTATTAGCCGGATGTACGCCACCAAACTCAAGTTGTCGGGTTTTAACGTGGTTACCAAGGGCGATGGACGCGAGGCTTATGCGGCCATCAAGGCCGCTCCGCCGGATTTGATTATGCTGGACGAAAACATGCCGGAAATTAGCGGCATTCAATTATTAAAAATGCTGCATGAAGAGGGCTTTGATTTTTCCGCCCACCCGGTGATTATGCTCACCAATTCCGGGCGCGAGGAAGACCGCAAAACCGTCAAGGATATGGGGTTTGATTATTACACCAAAGACGAGCTGACGCCGGTGGAAATCCTGCACATCATCAATACTAAACTAGGTACCGGCACTAATTAGATAAGTTTGAAACTGGTGACCCCAGCGGGGATACTTTGTATAACTGCGTCACGTGCTCGAAGTAAACTTCTGTGCGCGCTTCTTGTTATCGAACCGGATCGTTCGATTCTCGCGCCCCAAGCGAAGAACCTGCCGACAAGGCAGAACCTTCGCTTGGTGACCCCAGCGGGGATCGAACCCGCATTGCCACATTGAAAGCGTGGTGTCCTAACCATTAGACGATGGGGCCGCAACCGCAAGATATTAGCATTTTAACGCGTTTTTCTCAACTGGCGACAAACTACCCGCTTGTTTACGCTAATGCTTAGAGTACAATTATAGCTACGCTTCGGCTGCCCGTTCCAGCCGAAATCTGTTTCGCGAGGTCACGAGGGGGTGATAATATGACGGACGAAACTCCTGAGGTCGCCAGCGGCGAAGAGCAGTCCCAGGAGACCGAAACACCGGCAGTGGTGCCGGAAACAGTAGCCGAGAACGGCGGCGAAGCCGAAACCACGGCCGGCGGCGGAGAGGCGCAGCAGCCAGCCGAACCAGGCGAGGGCGGGGAAGAACCCGCAGCCCAATCAGAGGGCGAAGGCGAACAGACCGCGACGGTCGACGACGAAGGTAAGGGCGGCGAGGACGAGTAGTCTTCATCGGCATGAGGCCCGGGATTTGTCCCGGGCCTCACCCTTTGTTAAGCTTATGCCAATGAAAAAAACTGTTCGTGATATCGATGTGGCAAATAAAACCGTGCTGGTACGGGTGGATTATAGCGTTCCAGTTGAGCGCGGCCGTGTGGGCGACCCGCTGCGCATTCAGGCCTCGTTCGAAACTATTCGCTACCTGCTGGATCACGGGTGTCGGATTGTGTTAATGAGTCATCTCGGCCGGCCCAACGGCCGCCGTGATTCCGATTTGAGCTTAGAGCCGGTAGCCAAAAAGGCCGCCAAACTGTTAGACCATTCGATTAAATTTGTGCCTGAATGCATTGGCGCTGAAGTTGATTCTGCTATTGCCGATCTCAAGCCGCGAGAAATTTTGCTACTCGAAAACCTGCGTTTTCACCCCGAGGAAGAAGCTAACGACGCTCATTTTGCCAAGCAATTAGCCAAGCATGCTGAAATTTACGTGGATGACGCTTTTGCCACCGCGCACCGGCAGCATGCTTCAAATGCGGCGGTGACTAAATTTTTGCCGGCGATAGCGGGGCTCTTGATGCAGCGGGAAGTGACCACAATTACCGCTGCCCTGGACCAGCCGCAGCGACCACTGGTGGCTATTATCGGCGGCGCCAAAGTGTCGGATAAGATTGAAATTTTAGCCAATCTGATGAAAAAGGTTGACGCTTTATTTTTGGGCGGCGCCATGGCTAACACTTTTTTGGCAGCCCGAGGCTTAAGAGTGGGCAAAAGCCTGTTCGAACCCGACCAAATCCCGACCGCCAATCGGATTATGAGCGAAGCCATTGACCGGGGCGTTGATTTAATCCTGCCGACCGATGCCGTGGTGGCTGCCAAAATTGAAATGGGTTCCAAGCATCACCTGGCTAGCGTAGCCGACGTCGGTGCTGATGAGATTATTGTTGACCTAGGACCTGATTCCCTTGCTCAAATCCAGCCGCCGCTAAAAATCGCTGGTACCGTGATCTGGAATGGCCCCATCGGCGTGACCGAAATTCCGGCTTTTGCCAAAGGCTCATTAGCCTTGGCCCGCGCGTTGGCACAAACTAACGCCGAAACCGTTATTGGCGGCGGCGATACGGCGGCTCTAATTGATGCAGCCGGGTTGCACGACGAGTTCGATTGGGTATCTACCGGGGGTGGCGCCGCCCTAGAGTTAATGGCCGGCAAAAAGCTGCCGGCGTACGAAGCCTTGCTGGATAAATAGTCGACTAAGCATTAGAATCATAAAAAAGGTGAGCGCTCATGGCCAAGAAACTAATTGTCGGTAACTGGAAGATGAACCTGGGTCCGCACCAGGCCGGCTTGCTGGTTAGCCGCCTGAGTGACAAAATCACCGTACACCCCGGTGTTACCGTGGTGCTTTGCCCGCCGTTTGTGGATTTGCACCCCCTGGCCAAAGAAATTAAAGCCGACAAACTTAAATTAGGGGCCCAGAACGTCCATTACCGCGACGAAGGGGCATACACTGGCGAAATTAGCCCCGCCATGCTCAGCGGTCTGGCGCAGTATGTCATCGTTGGCCATTCCGAACGCCGGGCCCAGTTTGGCGAGGACGACAAGCTAATTGCCCTAAAATTGGCGGCTGCCGTGCGGCACGATTTAAAGCCAATTCTATGCGTTGGCGAAAACCTGCTGGACCACCAGCATGGCTTAAGCCAAAAGGTTGTAATTGACCAGTTAACCGCCGACCTGGCGATGGTAACGGCCGAAGACATGCACGGTTTAGCAGTGGCCTACGAGCCAGTCTGGGCGATTGGCACGGGCAACTTTGCCCGGCCCGACGACGTGGCGCCAATTGTGTCGGCTATCAAACAAACGGTCGAGGAATTATACGGCGAAGCGGCCGGTATGAATGTGCAAGTTTTGTATGGCGGCAGCGTCGATGAGCACAACGCCTCGGCCTACCTGACTTTGCCGGGTGTAGACGGCCTGTTGGTGGGCGGCGCCAGCTTGAATCCCGAGCAGTTTGGCGCCATCGTAACGGCGGCTACCAAAGCCAGCCAATCTTAGCCTTTAGAAATTTGCACATAGCAGACAAGGAACTTTCAGGTTAGAGTAAGTCAAAGGAGAAGTGTAATGTTAAATTTGACGACTGTAATGGTTAATTCCGAAAATCCCAAGGCCTTAACCGACTTTTACACCAAAATTTTAGGGAAGCCAGAATGGGAAGGCGGTGAGTTTGTGGGCTGGAAAGCCGGCGGCAGTTATTTGATGGTGGGTCCGCACGACCAAGTTAAGGGTGAAAATCAAGAGCCCGGCCGGATTATTTTTAACTTTGAAACCAACGACGTCAAAGGCGAATTTGACCGCATTAAAGGCCTGGGCGCCAAAGTGCAGCAGGAACCTTATAGTCCCGGCGAAGATCCCAAGATGACCTTGGCAACCTTTGCCGATCCCGACGGCAACTACTTCCAGCTCGCCTCACCGATGTAGCCGACCGCCTGGTACAATACCCAGGTGGATTTGCTCACAGAACTTAACCCGCCTCAACGCCAAGCGGTCGAAACTGTCACCGGGCCGGTCTTAATTTTGGCCGGCGCTGGCAGCGGTAAAACCAAAGCCCTCACCCATCGGGTGGCGTATTTGGTGGCGGTTAAAAAAGTCAGTCCGCTCAACATTTTAGCCGTCACCTTTACCAACAAAGCCGCCGGCGAGATGCGGCAGCGGGTATTAAAACTGCTCGGTAAAGCCGAAGATAACCGCCAGTATCTGCCTTACATGGGTACTTTCCATTCGATTTGCGTGCGCCTGTTGCGGCGCGAGCATGAAGCCGCCGGTTTTAATTCTAACTTTCTCATTTTTGACACCGCCGATAGTTTGTCAGCTATCAAACAATCATTGCGCCAACTGCAAATTGATGAAAAAAAGTTTGCTCCCAGCCTGATCCAGAGTC
>CAZHSX010000029.1:0-6011 GCA_964535275.1 uncultured Candidatus Saccharimonadales bacterium | reverse complement strand
GCCGCGGCGTCAGTTTTTGGTGAATCTTGCGCAGGTTATCTGGCCTATCCACCGCCCCTACCGCCAGCGCCAACCGCCGCACCAACGGTGTCACGACTAAACTAATGGCCAAGGCCAAGCTAAAGGCTAATAAATAATTCACCGGGCACGTTCCTTGGGCGTGACATAAAACTCCAGGTAGCGGCCAAACATCAACCGGGTCTGGGCATTAATGGCGGCAAAGGCTGAAAAAATAATCGTCACGATCGGCAGCAGCAGCCATTGCGACACCATGTAAAAGTGGTGGCGGCGTTTATAACGCGCCGGCCGCGGCGGCAGCGACAGCATGCTGATAAAAATGGTCACCACTACCCCGGCCGCGGTCGCATACAGGATTCGACTGGCAATAATCGGCAGCTGATGCGCCAGCAGTTGCTCGCCAAAACGGTGGTTGAGTAGCAGCGGCAGCCAAGCCGCAAAGGTCAGGATCAGCGGCGCTGTCGCCCAGCTGAAGTTGCCTTCGAATTGACGCCAGAGCTGCAGTAGTTTGGAACGCCAGCGGATCCGTTTGTTGCTAATAGCATGCCGCACGACGAAAGAAAAATCGCTGACGCCCCAGGCCCAGCGGCGCTGCTGCAAAAACAAAGCCTTATAGGTGTGCCAGGAACTGCCCGCAAAAACGGCATCCTGATAAACCGGCACGTATAGCGGTACCACCTGGTGGTCGCCATCGTAGGTAAAGTAAGTGCGCCAATACTGATGTCCATCCTCTACGATCGTCGCCACGTTCCAGTAATCGGTATCCATTAAAGCCCGCAGGCTCTGGGAGTGAGCCGAGAAAGTCCGCAGCCGGCTGGGACGGATAGTTTCCATCAAAGTCCAAAACGAAGTGCCGGTAGCGATAACCCGCGTCGCCGCCGGGACATCCCAAATGTTGTTGGAAAACATCGGGATGGGCTGAAAACTGTGGTGCAATCGGTTGGGGTCAGTAGCATAAGCGTAAGTTAGATATGAAAAAAACTGTTTGTCGGGGCGGTGATCAGCGTCGAAAGTGGTCACAATTACGCATTCTGGATCAATTTTGTGTTCAGTTACCCACTCGGTCAACCGGCGCGCGGCGAAAGTAATGTTGCCACCCTTGCCTTTGACTTCACCGGCAATGCCATCGGGGTGTTTAATGGCGGCGGCGTAGGCAAAACGGGAACCATATTTCTTGATCAACAGCCGGGCCGAACGCTCGGTGTCGATGCCGCCCCTTTCCTCGTAAGCGATAATTAAAATTATTTGCTTGGCCGGATAATCAACAGCCTCCAACGATTGGATAGAAGATTCTAAAATCTCTAGCGACTCATTATAGGTGGCTAAAATTACCGCTTGATAGATATCATCGGGGTCTAGCAATGCGCTGCGATGTTGACGCAGTCTCTCCAGCTCGCTGGTGTCTAGGTGCGCGTCGTCCAGATTGTGCAGGTCATTTAGCCGGCTCGACCAATGAACCTTTTTGGCCGCGTTGAGGCGCCGATAGCCTTGCACCAAGTGGAAACTGAGCCGAAACGATTTCACCAGCCACAGCAGATCAAAAGCGATAATAAAATAAGCCACCACTACTGGCCGAAATAGACTTAATAGGATTGGCGACAGCAAAAACAGCCACATGACTAGCCCCGGGAAAATCTCCAGCAGCCGGATAAACCAGCGCCGGTCAGCAAAGTGGGTAGAAGTTTGGACTGTCTCCATCAGAGTACCAAACTAAAGGCGGTGGCAATTATTAAGCAAAAAAGACTGGTTACAAAAGCGCCAATCAGCAAAAAAAAGCTGGTTATGCGGCTGCGGGTAAAACTGGCGGCCGCCAATACGGCGTTCACAATCGTCACTCCCAGACCGAAAAAACCGATGATGTAGGCGTGATACCAGGGCCCCAGGGCGTCAAAGCCATCAATGCTGGAATAATGCACCGGCACCGAAAAGGCTGTGGGACGCAATTTAGCCGCCATCACCGCCAGGGCTAGGATGTTCAGCCCCAAACTACCCAAAATAATACTTGAACTTAAGCGGTCGCGAAAAATCCGCTGCTGACCCCAGCTGGTAACGGCTTGCTGTAAATTAGTTAACTTAGCTTTGGCAAAGGCGCGCATACTGGTGTGATTATATCAGAGACTAGTGATTAGAGGCTGGACGTGGAGCGGGTAGCGGGAATCGAACCCGCGACTCAACCTTGGGAAGGTCGCATTTTACCCCTAAACTATACCCGCTTGGAGCCGAAGGTGGGATTTGAACCCACGACCTTCACTTTACGAAAGTGCTGCTCTACCACTGAGCTACTCCGGCATTCGTCAATTTTACACCAAAAAACCGGGTCCCTGCCCGGTTTTCGGCTCGCTCCCCTCGCGAATTGACTTCCCCCTTAAGCCTGTTTGTGTTTGGGATAACGCCGGTCGTATCGGTCGGCCAAGTAGTCATACTGCTCGGCAATCACCCTTTTAGCTTCTTCCAGACTCATCCAGAACACGTTCTCTTCGCTATCGTGCCGACTCTGCCCTAACGCTTTGATTTTGTGACCCCTCGATGCACCCACTTTTGAACCCCTTTTTTTACTTGGCTTCATTATGGGCTGGGGGTGATTTTGAAACATTAGCTTTAATTACAAATGCGAGGCTGTCACAAATGTTAGTTTTGTGTTATTTCGCTAATGCTTGGGATTATCGACCGTAATAGTTCAAGGCCAAGAAAGTGATGCCGGCAATGAGCCCGGCAATGACGATAAACATTAAGATGCCCATCAGCCAGCGGCGCAGGCGGCGGCCAGAGCGCTTAGCTTTGGGTGACTTGGAGGCCGGGACAGATGCTTCGGCTTCCACAAATTCTTCCGGCGGTTCAGGCTCCATAACGACCGGACGACTGGCGGGACGCTCCGGCTTCTTGGCGCTTGGGCGTCCGGGTTTGATATCACTCATCATCCGCGCCGGTTTGGGATTGGGTTTGTTATTGGTTGGCATAATCAACCACATTATAGCACTTGCCCGCATAACTAAAGCCCCACCGGGACTTTTGTCGGCGAGAACCACAGAAGCGCGGCGACCATCTATGATGATCTTCGCGCTTCTGGCGGACCCGACCGGGATCGAACCGGCGATCTTCCCCGTGACAGGGGGATGTGTTAACCGCTACACCACGGGTCCATAACTGGATAATACTAGCAAATTTGGGCCAAAGCGACAATCCGCTCAGCCGCAGCCCCAAAGCCCTTAAGTTGAATTACCGATTTTTGCGGCCTTTGCCATCTTTCTTTCGTGTGATCGTCCCAAGTTACCCAGCTTAACTTTGTTTAGAATGGCTGGCGGTGTGATGGGCTGAACTGCTGATACCGAAGGGAGCCCCGTCTTGGATAAAATCACCGTTCAGCAAGCCCAGCAGGCAGTCAAACAATTCCCGGCGTTCGTGCCTTCGCTCCAGGAGGCCAAGACTGCTTTTCAGGGTCTCGACCCTCAAGGGGTAGAAGAGATCACCAAGCAGCCGCAGGCAGCCGAGACGCTGCAAGCCATCCACACACTGCAGCAGCACCTGCCGCAAACGCTCCAGGTGATCGAGAGGTACAACCAACAGCGCACCGGCAGCAAGCGCTAGCACTTCCCCGCCCGTCACACCATTGAACCCGCCCGCGGTCGTGAGAACGATGGCTGTGGGCGGGTTCTACCTTTTAAACCTTAAAGAAAACTGTGGTTTTGGCTTTGTCGACTTGTTGCTTTAAATAAGTGTCGAAGTCGACCGATTTGATCAAAATGTGGGCGGCGTGAACGGTGTCATCTTTCTTTTCAATCACGTGGATAATGTGGAAGCCGAATTTGGTGCGCACCAGGTCCGAAGTTTGGCCCGGCTGCAGGGCAAAAGCCGCGTCCTCAAATTCTTTGACCATCTGCCCGCGGCCGAAGAAGCCTAGGTCGCCGCCGTTACTGGCGGTGGAGTCCTGCGAATACTGCTTGGCCAGCTCGCCAAAATCGCCGCCAGCTTTAACCTTGGCCAGCACGTCTTGGGCCTGGGCTTTGGCCTGGGCGTTAACGCCGTCGTCGGTGGCAATTTTGTCCTGCAATTTTTGCTTGGCCAATTGGAACCGCACCTTGCCCTTCAAATCATCCAGCGTCCAGCCATAATAATCCTGCAAAATTTGCTTCACTTTCTTGGTGGCATCCGCCGCGCTGGCATCGCCGCCGACTGACTTGGTAATTTGATCAACCTGATCGTTCACCTCTTTGGCGCTAACTGTTACTTTGTACTTGGCAATCAGCTGTCGGGTAACGGTGTCGGATTTGAGCTGGTCCATAATTTGCTTTTTCAAATCCGTCAGTTTGGCTTTGCCATCGGCGGTGTTAAAGTCAACCGTCGGCTTGCCGTCAGGACCGGTTTGTTTGAGGTAGTAATGTTTAATCGAGCCCAACTCGAACAAATATTCGTGGTAGCTAACCCAACTGCCGCCGACAATCTCAACCGGATACGGCACCACGCCGGCCACGGCTTTCACCGCCACACTATCGCTTTTGTACTTGTAAATTAAAACGCCAAACACCAGCAAGACCACCGCGAGTACAGCCGCCGCGATACCGGCCACCCAAGCCACGATTTTCCAGTTAATGTCTTCCCATACTTGCGCTAGCGATCGCGTCGGAGCGGGTTTCGGCGCGTTAATGCTGGGGGTTGCGGTTTTGTCGGCAGACTGGGGCTTATTAAATTTAGACGCGAATTTAGCCACAAAAACTCCTTATCTTTCTTATGCTAACTTAATTATCCCGAGGTGTCGAGGCGTTTACCCGGCGCCAGACTTCGATTAATTGACTGTGCACTTGAACCGGCCGATAAATCGTTTTCATCTCCAGGTCACCGACGTAAGTTTGGGCGATAATGTCGCCAAACTTAAACAGTGCTGCCTGGAAACCCTTGATGTGATAGTTAATGTTTTGGATTTTATCCAGGCCATACTCGGTGACTTTGCGGTTAAAAAAGCCTTTTTGTTTGATTTCAATCAGTCGCTCATCAGTCAAAATGTACACCGTATAATACCAGCTGATCCAATGGTAAAACCAGTAGGCCAGCACTATTACCAGCGCAATCAGTGGCAAACGCGTAGCCCAACTCGCTAGCGGCCACTTAAGTAGCGGCAGCACGCTGATGAGAATGGCTAGCATCCCGTAAATTAGGGCTCGGCGCATCACGATGGGATGCTGGTGAAACACCAGCTCCACGGTTTCATCGTCGTGTTGGCCGGGAAAACTGCGCTTATTATCTTTGTCCTTGTCTGTCGCCATTGGTTTGATTGTACCCTGTCAGCCGAGCCAAACCAAGCGCAGCTGTTTGGCGAGGCAAAGGAGAAACTGGATGCAAGCTGTAGCAAACTTTTGTTTGCGTAAGCTGGAATCTAGTTTGGACGTGGTGCCCCCGGAGAGAATCGAACTCCCGACGCCCTCCTTAGGACGGAGGCGCTCTGTCCACTGAGCTACGGGGGCATGTCGCCCAGATTATAGCAGAAGCCCCGGTTGCCCGGGGCTTTGTTACTTAGTGTAACGGAAGCTAACTGTTTCGGGGTCTTCGCCGTTTAGCAAGCGATCGGCCATTGCCAGCTCCGACCAAATACCTTCGATCAACTCGTAATTTTTGGCCTCTTTAAGTGTGACCCAGGCCGAATCCACCGAGTCTTCGTCCATTTTGACCTGGCCACTCACGTACGGCGCGTAGAAACTCAAGCACAATACCGGCTCGGTAGGACTGCGGAAGAAAGTCATATCGATTAGCAGGCGCGGATAACCGATTTTCAAACCAGCTTCTTCGGCGATTTCCCGGCGTAGGGTAGTTTCCAACGCGCCATACCAAACTTCATGCGAAGTCGCCGGCTTGGTAGTGTAATCGTCGGTTTCCAGTCCCCCGCCCGGCACCGTCCACAAGTTGGGCCACTTCTTTTTGTGCGGACTGCGCTTAAGGATCAAGTATTCGAAGGCGTCGTCTTGCCGCCGACGGTAAATAATCGCCGTAGTCACGATGCGATG
>CAZHSX010000028.1:2147-6182 GCA_964535275.1 uncultured Candidatus Saccharimonadales bacterium | reverse complement strand
ACGGCCGCCAGCCTAAGTCACGCCAGCTGGCGTGATAGCGGCGCAAATAATGCCAGACCAGCAGTCCGGCCACCAGAGCATTCGCCAGCACCAAAATAAAGCTCGGCCCGATCTCGTTGGCCCTTAAACCGGCGATTAAATGGGCAGCGCTCGGCCACACTGGTGCCACCTGCCTAAGCGCTAGAATTAATAAAATCGGCAGGCCAATCCAAGCTAACAAAAAGACAACTAAGCCATCGGGCGCAGACCATGGCACATCAAAATGGGTTTTTTTCACCGCCCCAGCCTCCGGACATCGATAACCGTAATCAGAATCATCAAACCAATTAAAACCGCGAAACCAACGGCATGAATTAAGGTTTCAGTCCGCTGCGGCAGCCGGCGCCCCGAAATTTTTTGCACCACCAAAAGTGCCAGCCGACCGCCATCCAAGGCTGGAATCGGCAAAGCATTAATAACGGCCAGCGACAGTGAAATCGATGCCACAAAGGCCGCCACGTAACCCGCCCCCAGATGCAGCAGATTACGCAAAATTACTACGATTCCCACCGGCCCGGTAACTTGATTGGACACCCGAGCGTGCGCCACCAATCCGGCTATCAAACCGCCGAAGGCCGCCAAGGTCCCCCACACCAGTTGAGCCGCCAATCCGGCGGCTTCTACTGGCGCCCACCAGCCGTAAGCCAACCTGGAAGTTGCCAGCGGCGTTACCCCCAGGAAGCCATCTTTGGCATCCGCTGGCCGCAAGGTTACGGTTTTGGCCACGATTTGGCCGCCCTCTTTGACCGCCAAGGTTACCGTCTGCCCAGCATTAGCCTTCGTGAAGTTAAAAAGATCATCGGCAGTGTTAAAGTTCTGCCCGTTAGCGCTTATAACAAAATCGCCCATCATAATGCCCGCCTGCGCGGCCGGTGATCCGGCTGCCACGGCAGCCACCAAAACCTGCGGCGGCTGGGAGTAGTGCGAATGACCAACGTTAAACTGACCGGCAATCAGCGGCGGCAGCCCGACGGCCGCCAAGACGGTTAAGATCAAATACGCTACCAGTAAATTCATGCCCACTCCGGCCAGCAAGATCTTGGTTTTAACGACTTTGGAGGCCGCCGCGAAACTGCCGGGCTGGCGATCAGCCGAGTGCTCGCCCTTTAGCCTCACAAACCCCCCCAGCGGCAATAAGTTTAGTGAATACAGCGTCCCGCCGCGCTTCCAACCAAACAGCCGGGGTGGGAAGCCAAAGCCAAACTCCTCGACCTCCACCCCGCCCCGACGGGCCGCCCGAAAGTGGCCCCACTCGTGCACCAGCACCAACCCGGCAAATATTGCTACTACCAGCAATATGGCGATCACGCGCCAAACCGCCTTTGCCGGTCGGCGTAGTCCGCCAGGGCCTTGTCCAGCTCAACTTCGTCAAAATCCGGCCACAGCACATCGGTAAAATATAACTCGCTGTAAGCACTTTGCCACAACAAGAAGTTGGACAGTCGCCGTTCGCCGCCGGTGCGAACAATTAAATCCGGGTCAGGTTGGCCAGTACTTTGCAATTGCCGGCCGAAACTATCTTCAGTTACCTCGGCCGCGCCTTGTTTGATCAGCCCATTAACCGCCGCCACAATTTCAGCTCGGCCGCCGTAGTTAAAACAAATGTTCAGGGTGGCTTTGGTGTTGTCTTTGGTTAAACTCTCGGCCGCCGCAATGCCTTTCACAATTTTGGAATCAACTTTATCCGGCGAGCCGAAAAACTTCAGTCGGTAGCCGTTGGCATGAAAATCTTTAACTTGATCGGTCAGTACCCAATTGACCAGGCCCATTAGATATTTGACCTCGTCGGCGGTGCGGCGCCAATTCTCGGTACTAAAAATGTAGGCCGTCAGGTGCTTAACGCCCCGTGCCACGGCCAAATCGGCGGTGGTTTTAAGGTTGTCATAACCGCGCTTATGACCTTCCATCATCGGCAGATTATGCGCCTTGGCCCAACGGCGATTGCCGTCGGGGATGAGTGCAATGTGTTTGGGTAAACTGACGTCAGACATAGCTAGACCGCTAAAATTTCGGTCTCTTTAACTTTCTGCAGTTCAGCGGTTTTAGACCTGAACTGCTCGATTTTTTTATTTAACTGCTCTTCGGCAAACCTTAAATCGTCTTGGGTCACCTGCTTGCTCTTTTCCAACCGGCGAGCTTCTTCTAGTAGCTCATGGCGAATATTACGCAGAGCAATGTGGCATTGTTCCACCTTCTCGCCGACGGTTTTGGCGATTTCCTTACGCCGCTCTTCGGTCAGCGGCGGGATGTTCAGACGAATCGTGTGCCCATCGTTGTTGGGGGTTAAACCCAGAGTTTGAGCATCACGAATGGCTTTTTCGATTTCATTTAAAGAGCCGGGATTCCAGGGTGTAATGGCAATGGTATGAGCATCGGGAGTGCTTAAGGTTGCCAACTGCTTCAAGTGCATCGGCTGGCCATAAACCTCCACTACCAACCCATCAACCAGCGAGGTCGTGGCCCGGCCGGTGCGAATGCTTTTTAACTCCTCGGCCAGGTGGTCGACGGCTTTGTTCAATTTAGGATCAGCCGTATCCAGCAGTTCCCTAATCATCGGCCACGCCTAGCTCCAAACGGCGAAAACGGCGGATCACTATATTCTCACCGATTTTAGCGATTAAATCGGTGGTTAGAGCTTGCATGGTCTTGGCTTCGTCCTTGATAAACGGCTGCTCCAGCAGTTCGGCAACGTCGCGGGGATCGGTCGCCACAATTTGCATAGCCACATCGCGCGCAAAGGTTTTGAAATCGTCGGTACGGGCCACAAAGTCGGTTTCGCAGTTAACCTCTACCACCACGCCAATCTTACCGGCATGTACATAAGCTTCAACTAAGCCGTTGCGGGCCTCGCGGTCAGCTTTTTTGGCAGCGCTGGCTGCCCCGGCCTGATGCAAAATCCGCACGGCTGCCTCCATGTCGCCGCCCGCCTCAACCAAGGCGTCTTTGGCCGCCATCACGCCAGCGCCGGTTAGCTCGCGCAGTTTTTTGACATCTTCGGGTTTAGGCGACATTAGTCTCGTCCTCTTTGGGCTGCTGGCTTTGGTACTTGGTCCAGCCTTCTTTGGCAGCAGCGGCTATGGTGTGGGTAATAATTTGAATCGCTTTCAGGGCGTCGTCGTTGCCAGGAATCGGATAATCCAAAGTTGCCGGATCGGCGTTACTGTCGGCAATGCCGATCACCGGAATCCCTAATTTGGTGGCTTCGGCCACGGCGATTTGCTCGTGCGGCGCGTCCACCACAAACACCGCACCAGGTAGAGCTTCCATGTCTTTGACGCCGGCAAAAATGCGAGTGAGTTTGGCAACTTCTTCAGCCACGCCAGCGGCTTCCTTTTTATTATAGCGACTGGCGACTTCGCCCGATTCGATTTCGGCTTCAAGTTTTTTCAGTCGGCTGACCTGGCGGCGAATGGTGCGGAAGTTGGTCAACATGCCGCCCAGCCAGCGCTCGGTCACATATGGCATACCAGCGGCTTCGGCTTCGGTTTTGACAATAGCAGCTGCCTGGCGCTTGGTGCCGACGAACAAAATCTTGCCGCCGGCTGCGGCCGCCTGCCCGGCAAAGGCGGCCGCTTTCTCCAGATGATCGGCAGTTTTAATTAAATCGATAATGTGAATGCCGCCGCGGACGCCAAAAATATACGGCGCCATCTTGGGGTTCCAGCGGCGGGTTTGATGGCCAAAATGCACGCCGGCCTCCAACAGTTGTTTGAGGTCGACTTCGGACTTCGGGACTTTAGTTACAGGCATGCAATCCTTTCACTTTGCCGACCCGATCCCCGACACCTGGTCGGAGAGGATTTGCTAGGCCGGCTGTTTGGTTAATTATAACCAAGTTATCCTAGCAGGTTGTTACGGCCGTGGCAAGCCAAAAGCCAACCCAGCCTGATCCCACCGACACTTGATACTTTCTGGCATTTGCTTTATACTTCCCAAGATGAAAACCGGAATTCACCCAGATTGGATGGAGACCACAGTCAAATGCAACGGCTGCGG
>CAZHSX010000028.1:0-2047 GCA_964535275.1 uncultured Candidatus Saccharimonadales bacterium | reverse complement strand
GTGGACACGCAAGAAGCCAAAATCCGCGCCGAATACGACGAGCTGGCCGCCAAACTGGCCGACCCGTCGGTTTACGGTACCCCCGAAGCCGGTAAACTAGCGCGTCGGCAAGCCGAGCTAACACCCATAATGGAACTTTTTGGTCGTCGGCAGCAAATTACGGCCGAAATTGCCGCTAACCAAGAATTACTGCACGACAACGAGTTGGCTGAGCTGGCCCACGACGACTTACGCCGGTTTGAGACAGAACTGGCGCAGATTGAAACCGACCTGCAAACCGCTCTAATAACCAAGGACCCCAACGTTGGCAAAGATGCCATTATGGAAATCCGGGCCGGCGCCGGCGGCGATGAGGCCTCATTGTTCGCGGCCGAACTATATCGCATGTACACCCGTTACGCCGAAGCCAAGGGCTGGAAAGTCGAATTGATCTCGGAAAGCCCGTCAGATTTGGGCGGTTACAAAGAAGTTATTATTGAGGTTAAAGGCCAGGGCGCCTACGGGGCTTTAAAATTTGAATCCGGCGTTCACCGCGTCCAACGTGTGCCGGCTACCGAAAGCCAGGGCCGCATCCACACCTCGACCACTACGGTAGCGGTTTTGCCGCAAGCCGAAGAATCCGAGCTAGTGATTAACGACAAGGACCTCCGCGTCGACGTCTTCCGCAGCGGCGGCCATGGCGGCCAATCGGTGAATACTACCGACTCCGCCGTGCGAATTACCCATCTGCCCACCGGCCTTGTGGTAACCTGCCAAGACGAAAAAAGTCAGCTCAAGAATAAACTTAAGGCCATGGGTGTATTGCGCTCGCGACTGGTAGCCATGAAGGCTGAAGAAGAGCAAAAGGCCCTGGGCCAGCAACGCCGCAGCCAAATTGGTTCCGGTGACCGCAGTGAAAAAATTAGAACTTACAACTTTCCCCAGGACCGCATAACCGACCACCGCATTAATGTTAGTCGCCACAACCTGCCCGATTTTTTGGCCGGCAACATCGGTGATCTTATTGCCGCCCTACAAACGGCTGACCAAAAACTGGCCGCCGAATCGGCATGACAATCGGGCGAGCGCTTAAGGACGCTGAAGAGCAGCTAAAAGCCGCCGGAATAACCAGCGCTCACCTTGACGCCCAAATTCTGATGGAGCTGGTGGCTCACCGCGACCGGAGCTGGCTGGCAGCCCACAATGATGAAGTCCTCACCGAACTGCAAACTACTAATTACCGCCTACTCACCAGCCAGCGCTCCCAACGTATCCCGCTGGTTCATCTCACTGGTCGGCGGGAGTTTTACGGTTTGGAGCTAGAAATTACTCCGGCCGTTTTAACGCCGCGGGTCGAAACCGAAAAGATGGTTGAATTCGCGATTCAATATGCCCCCAAAAACTCACGCCTAATCGATATCGGCACCGGTTCAGGCGCCGTCGCCATTGCCATTGCCAAGCACCGTCCGGATTTAGACATCACCGCGACCGAAGTCAGTACTGACGCCCTCAAAATTGCCCGCCGCAACGCCACCGTTCATTCGGTCGAAATCAAGTTCGTCGCATCCGACTTATGGGGTAGCATCGCTAACAAGTTCGCCGCCGTAGTCACTAACCTGCCCTATCTCAAAGACGATGCCGAGCTAATGGCCGAGGTGCAAAAAGAGCCGGGCGTAGCCCTATTCGGCGGCCCGGACGGGTTGAGCCTATACCGCAAGTTCTTCACTGATCTACCCAAACATCTGGAACCCGGTGGCTATGTCTTCATCGAATCCGACCCCTGGCAGCAGCCGGAACTGATCAAAATCGCCGAGTCAGCCGGCCTTAAAGTCATCGAACAGGACTATTTTGTGCTTGGCTTTACTTGGCCTCTTCCAGCGTCACGTCGACACTAAGTTCCTTGTTGCCACGCAGCACCGTCAAAGTAATTTTATCGCCCACCTGATGCTGGCCCACAAGCGCTGTCAGCGAATTGGTTTTGTCGACTTTACTACCCGCCACTTTCGTAATGATGTCGCCTTCTATGAGCCCGGCTTTGTCGGCCGGCCCGGCGGCAATTACGCCGGGG
>CAZHSX010000027.1:0-6186 GCA_964535275.1 uncultured Candidatus Saccharimonadales bacterium | reverse complement strand
GCCGCTTAATGGCGATGTCCAAGCGCCGCAAGTGGGCGGTGGGCGGCGGCGTGGGCGCGGTCGTGGTAGCCGTGGCCGCCATTGCCTTGCTGCCGCTACTAGCCATTTTTAAACTCCAGCATTTATTCAAAAACATCGAAAGCAAGCGTTTTGGCAACATGGAATACGCCTATAACCAACGCAGTGACGCCTGGAACCGGGCCTATTTAAAAGCCCGCCTCCAAGTTGGCAGTGATGCCGATGAGGCGGCTTACTTCCGCGCCAAGCACATTGATACCAATAGCCCATTCCACGATTGGTTTCATACCCTGCGAGTGAACGGGTTTGAAAAAGACTTAGCCGCTCACCAAGGCATAATTTTTCGTAGTGACCCCACAACTGGTCGCGTTGTCCAGTTGAACGTGGCCGGCAAGCAATACGGCGACATCGCCAAAAACATTAAAATGTCTGACGCCAATGTGGAGACAATCTTTAACACCGACAAAGAAGCCCGCGCGGCTATCCGCACCGCTGTTAAAGACGAAACTTATTGGTTTCAAATTATCAAACGGCGGCATGTGCGTACCTGGATGCAAAATGTGTTGGGGGTGCGCAAATGGAAGATTTTTGAAGGCACGCGCACCAATGTAGCCCAGGCGATCCGCGCCCGCTATTCCCAGTTTATTCTAGCCCCCATTAGCGCCCACATTAGCGACTGGGTGAACTGCGTGGTGGCCAAGGCCAGTTCTTGTCCGAAGAAAACTGACTTAAATAGCTCGGATAACTCGGCCACACGTACGCAGTTTAGCAGTGAGACCAGCCAAAATGGCAGTCAGAAAGGACAGGACCCTAAACAGACAACCCAATTTAACAATACGGCCAACACCAATAAAGACGGCGTTGCCGGTGATATCCAAACCCAAACCCAAAACGCCATCGACGAGTTAGGCAACCCGGATTCAAAAATCGCGGCCGACGCCGAAGCCGCCTTGGCCAAAGATGCCACCAGCGCCGCTGGCAAAACCTTGAGCGCCGAGGAAAAGCAATTTGTACCATCCAACTTAATGGAGGCAATCTTGTCCGGATTCCTTGAAAAAGATTTAGCTGGACAGGTGGTCGGAAAAGTCGCTGGGCCCCAGGCAATTATTGGTGTCTTGGACCTAGCCAACCAAGCCGACATAGCTATTAGCAATAATGTCGTTGGTAAGATTGTGGCGGTTCGCAATTCCCTGCAATATGCCGCCGCCTTTACCGCCTTCGCCATTACGGTCGACCACCTGAAAGCCGGCCAGAACGTGTCGGGCGAAGAGGTGAATGCCGTGATGCAAAAATTTAACGGCGTTGAAAACAGCCAGGGTTACGATGACGTTATTAATAACGGCAAGAAGTCTGGCGGCACCGGTTACGCCGCCGTGACCGGTGATAAACAGGTCAACAATAGTCATATCGAAAACGTATCAAAGGGTTATAACAGTACCATCGGCCTGGTAGCCCACCCCTTGTTAGCCACCTACAATGCGATCAGGAATGCACCAATCATTGGTACGGTCATTAATATATTTAATAGCCTAGTCAGCAGCATTGTCGGGCCGATATTGAAGCTTATTATCAACACCGTCAAATTTATTAGCGGCGGCGTCATCGACATTAATAAGTTTCTGGGCAAATTCCTAATTAAACTATTCGACTTCGCCTTCGGCGCTGTAGTGGACGGTTCTGAAACTGGCGGAGCGGCCTTTAACGCCATTGATGCCGGCGCCGACGTAACGGCTAATTCGTACACCAAATCGGCTGGGGGACATAGATTGAGCCCGACCGCGCTGATTGATATCAACAAACAAATTGCCGCCGACCAAAAGCTTGAAGCCAAGCGCCAGTCGGCTTGGACGCGGCTGGCATCGCTGGACAACGCCGATTCGCTGGTTAGCCGCTTGGCATTAAACTTGCCGGGCACTTGGCAAGAGGCAGTGGGCGGCATCGGACATTGGCTGGCCGACGCCATCACCAGTCCCTTCCGCGCGGTCATGGGACAATCCACCCACCTGGCCATGGCGGCCGTTAACCCCGGCTACGCCGCCGGCGATGATATCTACGGCGTCAAGCAGTTTGGTTTTAGCTCCAGCGATAAGCTCGATCAAGACCCCACCACCATGACCACGGCCGATTGCAAAGCTCAAATTGCCGCCTGGCAAACCGCCCAAAAAAGCGACATCGAAGACACCTCCGACCAAGCCAGAAGCCTGTGTTTGTTTGACCAAACTTTTGCCGAGGCCTCCAAGTCCGTTTACACCACCGTTGATGACGGAGGGTTGGGGAATGGCCAAACGCCTACTGCCGGCCCGCCTAGCGGAGACTCTCAGTCTTTAGCTAAACAAATTATCGCTAGTCCGCAGTTTGATTGGACCACTGACCCCCAAGCCAAAGACGCCAAGGCGGCTATCCAAGCTGTTGCCGATGGCGGACTAGCAACCAACGACCCCAGTTGCCCTCATCCTGGGGCCCCCGATAAAACCACCTTGGACTCCAAACTGTTGGCAGCGTTGTTAGGGATTAGCCAAAACCACAAAATTGAGGTTGGTTGGATAACCAACGGTTGTCACCAGAACGTCGAAGTTCCCAGTAGGCATTATGTCGGTAAAGCAGCTGACATTAATCGCGTCGACGGCAAGCGGGCCGACAACAGCAACCAAGCGGATTGGAATTTTGATAACGATCTCGAGGCATTTTTGCCCGCCGGATCCCGCTTTGGTCAGGCCCAGTGCGGCGTCAGCGGGCATGTCAGTACCGGCGGCGGTAAGTTTTCGTTCTTTGACGATGCTTGCAGCCATATTCACGTGGACGTGCCATGAAGAAAATAATTTTTGCCATAGCTTTGACTCTGACTTTTTCGGCACCGGCTTTTGGTATTTCAGCCGACGACAAGCACGCCGCCCAATTTGATACCGTGTTTTACGACAACGCCGTCACGCCCGATGCTTGCTCGGCATCAACCGGTAGTCTGCCCGGTTCAGTACCAGCACCATATCACGACATTTTTATTAAAGCCGCCGGCAAACACAATGTCGAGCCGGCACTGATTGCGGCAATTTTCTTTGCCGGCGAGCACGGTTCGAGCTGGCCGCACCCACCCCCACCTTACGGAACAGGCTCTGGCTGGGCTACCTCTTCGGCTAATGCCCAAGGGCCTTTCCAATTTATCCCTGGGACTTGGGCAACCTACGGCGAAGATGGTAACGGTGATGGTAAAAAGGATGTCCAGGATTTAACCGATGCCGCTTTTGGTGCCGCTAATCTATTCGAGAAAGACGGCGCTGCCAAGGGGGCTACGGACGATAAAATAAAAAAGGTAATTTTCCTTTATAACCATAGCGACTCGTACGTGAGCACTGTTTTCACTGCCTACCAAAAGTTCTTGGCTGGAGATAGCGGCCCTTCCACTGTCGGCGGCGACTGTGGCGGCGGCTTGGGGGTGTCGGGAAACTTTACTTTCCCGCTCAAAACCACTCAAGCGGTTATTAAAAATAATAATCCCGCCTGGTGCTACAACAGCCAATCTAGCTGCCACCACGATTACAAAGCCGCCGACATCTTCGCTCCGATCGGCACTACGGAGGTTGCGGCTGTTAGTGGTAAAATTTTATATGTTAAGTTCCCTAATGGCCCCTGCTCGTCGGGAAGCAAATCCAGCGGAACGCCCCATTTCCAAATGCTGGGTGATGATGGCGTTTATTACTACTATAACCACATGAAGCCAGGCTCGATTGTAGTTAAAGACGGGGATACAGTTAAGGCCGGCGACCCGGTTGGTCAGATTGGGCCGGCAGAGTGCGCCGAAGGCAGCCCCCCGCACCTGCACTTCCAAATGAGCAAAAAAGAAATTCTGGCCACTATTCCATCCGAATACCCTAACTACATCAACCCCCAACCATACCTAATACCCGCATTTAATAACTTACCGGGAAAATAATGCGTAACCGCCTAATAATTATCGGATTCGTTGTAACGGGGCTGCTGGCTGCTACTATTTTGTTACGAATCTCCAGCCAAGGCACTCTCGAGGTTACCAGTTCAAATGGCTCTGTAATTAATCTTTTTGTTAGTCCAACCGCCCAAGCCCGGAAAATCGGTGTGGGCCATGCCAAAATCCGCGTGACGCCAGGCCGCTACATGGTAGTAGCGTCGAGCCAAGAACAGTCTTCGGCCAGCGCCGCGGAAGTCACCCGAGGTCAAACTACCACCATCCAGCTGAGTTTAAAGAATTTAAGTTCGGCCAAGAATGTTTACGATTATACAGCTTCAAATTTAATTGCTCGTGGTCAAAATTTGCGCTTTGTTAATTTAGGCCAACAACTTCTTTACCAAGCAAATGCAGGCCAAAGTGAAGCCACACGGCTTGACCCAGCCCTATTCCCGGTACAAGACGTGCAATGGCAAAATTACGACACAGGCGTCGCCCAGAAGACTGACGGTACACTGTGGTATGAGCAGGGGGGCAGTTCACAGCCGATTAACGTACCGGCAACCGCAGTTTCATATAGTCTCAATGCAGCGGGTCAGCTAGCGATTGTGACAAATGACGGCTTATACATTTTCGGTAGCCCCACTGCCGTTGGGCGCCAAATTCTTAAATCCAGCATCGGCGACAATCAAGTTGCCCTGTCGAACCGCGGCTTTAGTTTAATCTACACTGACCCAGCCCAAACATTCGAGCAAGCAAGTACACCCAAAAGTAGTCTTTTGGACAGTAATGGCCGGCCGCAAGTCTGGCCTTATAGCGGTGATACAATTTCCGCGGCGCAATGGTCGCCTGACGGACAAAGACTTTTGCTTATCCGTAATAACCAGTTCGAGTCTTACGATACCTCGTCTCGACAATCGACGGTACTAAGTTTTTGGCCGACGGATAACCCCGCCAGCACGGTTTGGATTAGCAACCTAGAGGTTGCTGTGATTTGGCAAAATAGCGTTTGGCGGGTAAACACCCAAACCGGTGTAATGATAAAAATTGCGACTCCGTCCCTTTCCGCCATCCATACCGGCGCCCTAGGGATCAGTGAAGACAGGCATACGCTGTACGTAACCACCGATGCATCTGATGGCGCCGGTGGTGTGGGTAGTATTCTGCAAATTAGTCTATAGGCTCCGAATTTGGATTTGCAGGCGGGTGATGGGGGAGCCGGCGCGGTTCCAGCCGGCCAAAAGTTCCACCTGGCGCAGACGCAGGTCTTGAGCCACTGAAGCGTTGGGGGTAATAATTTTTAAAATGCCGCCATTTAGGCTGATGGCTCGGGCTTGGTCGGGATACATTTTATCCAACTCCGTCTGAATTTTAGTCAAAGTCTCGGCCCGGCCCAAGTCCAGTTGCTGAACTTTCTTTTTAAAATAATCAGCGTCGAGCATAAGCTTTGCGTTTGGTGGTCGAAATTACTTCGGCGCCTTTAAGGGTGGGGCCGATGACGTCGGCATTGGTGGTGGTAATGATAGTCTGGTAGGCCCGGAGCTTTTTTAGTAAGTAACGGCGGCGCTGGGCATCGAGCTCACTAAAAACGTCGTCGAGCAACAGCAGCGGCGTTTGGTCACTGGCGCGTTGGCTATAAGCTAACTCGGCCAATTTCATCGCCAGCACCGCCGTACGCAGCTCACCGCGACTGGCAACAGCCGCCATGTCACTATTTTTAAACCGCACTTTAAAGTCTTCGCGATGCGGACCGATAGTGGTAAACCCGGCCGCCAAATCGCGGGTTAAATTGGCGGCGAGAGCGTGCAGAAAATTATCGGCGTAACCGACCGGTTTAACACTGGGGACGTAGTCGAGGCCTAGGGTCTGGGCCTGCCCGGCGATTTGACCGTACAGCTCACTGATAATTTCATTGATAAAACCCAGCAGTGCTTGGCGGCGATTAAAAATGTCGGCTGCCGCGGCCGCCAGTTTAATGTCCCAGGCAAAAATCTGATCCTTCACCGCGCCGATGTTAAAGTTTTCCAGTAAACGGTTGCGCTGGCGCAGCAGACGGCGATAAGCGTTGAGGTGGGCGAGGTAAGTCCGATCAGTTTGGCACAGCACAAAGTCCAGGTAGCGGCGGCGCAGTTCCGGCGGGCCGGAGATAAGGTCTAGATCGGTTGGCTCAAACAGCACCACTTGGATCTGCCCGATGTGACCGGCCAGGCTTTTTTTAACGCCGTTATGAGTGATTTGCTTGCGGGTGG
>CAZHSX010000026.1:0-6394 GCA_964535275.1 uncultured Candidatus Saccharimonadales bacterium | reverse complement strand
GCTTCTATTAAGTTCGGAAAGTATTGCTTAATTAACTCCTGGCTAGGCTGGTCAAAAGCCGGCGGAAAGTACATGGCGGTTTGGTCGTCCAGCGGGCAAAAAGCCGTGTCCAGGTGGTAAAAGCGCTTGTCTACCAGCCGCAAACTAAACACTGATTTGCCCAGCCAATCGGCCACTTGTCGGTGAATATGGTGGGCGCTTCTAAACCCATAGCCAATAAATAGGGTATCGCCAGCCACCCGCACGTCGCCGCCTTCTAGCGGGTCGGTGGGTAAAAAGGTTTTAAATCCGTGGGTACGCAACCAATCCCGGTACAAAAAAGTTTCCGGCTGGCGCTCGGAGTACAAAAAATGTCCCAGCACGGCCATATTACCGAATACAATGCCGTTATCAGCCGCAAACACCATGTCCGGATGTCCGGCCGCCGGCGCCATAATTTCAATTCGATAGCCTAGGTTTTGATAAGCCTCAACCAGCGCCTGCCATTGTTGATTGGCCAGCGGTTTGTCGACCGGGTTATTTACGTCCATCCAGGCATTAATCGAATACTCGACATCAAAATAATCCGGCCGGCACGTCAGGACGCGTTTGGTAGACATCCTAAGCATTATAACTGTAAACTGACGGTGATGAATCTAGCAGGCAAAAAAGTGGTGGCTTTTGACTTGGACAGTACGCTGGCGGTCAGTAAAGGCGCGATTACCGATTCGATGTCACAGTTATTGGGCAAGTTGTTGGACCGGTTGCCGGTGTGTGTGATTTCCGGCGGCAAATTTGAGCAGTTCGAAGCCCAGCTAATCAGCAACCTGCACGTTTCGGACGCCGAGCTGGCCAAACTGCATTTAATGCCCACTTGCGGCACGCGTTATTTTTTGTTTCGGGATGGGGAATGGATGCAAGTTTACGCCGAGGAGTTGGCAGCGCCGGACCGGGCTAAAATCAAGCAGGTCCTGGAGGCGGGAGCCAAGGAACTGCAGCTGTGGGAAGCCAAAACCTGGGGCGAAATTATCGAGGACCGCGGCACACAGGTGACGTTTTCGGCTCTAGGCCAGGAGGCGCCGATCGAAGCCAAGTTGGCGTGGGATCCGGATCGGAAAAAGAAGCAGGCTTTGCAGGTTTACGCTGCCAAACAGTTGCCGGAGTTCGAAGTCCGCATTGGCGGCAAAACTTCGGTGGACGTCACCGCCAAGGGCATTGATAAGGCCTATGGGATGAAGAAGTTGCAGGAGGTACTGGGCATCGGGCCGGAAGGCATTCTGTTTATTGGCGATGAACTAGGGGAGGGTGGCAATGATTATCCAGTTAAAGCCGCCGGTATTGACTGCATTGAGGTCAAAGACCCGGCCGAGTGCGAAACCGTTATCCAAAGTTTACTTAGCGGCTCTTGACACTCTAAATCCATAAAGCTACGATTATTTAGCACTCACATAAGGCGAGTGCTAAAAACTGTCTTAATCCAAGGAGTGAATGTGAAGTTACAACCGCTTGCCGACCGCATTGTGGCCCGATCGCTGGAGGCTGCCACCAAAACCGCATCTGGTATTTACATTCCCGATACTGCCAAAGAAAAGCCGCAAATGGCCGAGGTCTTGGCTGTGGGTAAAGAGGTGAAAGAAGTTAAAGTCGGCGACAATATCGTATACAAAAAGTACGGTGTCGATGAAATCAAAGCCGCCGGCGAGGAACTGCTGTTACTAAAAGAAGAAGATGTATTGGCGGTAGTGAAGGGAGGCAAGTAATGGCCAAGCAAGTATTTTACGACGACGAAGCTCGGGGGCGCGTACTCGAAGGCGCCAAGCAGTTATATGACGCTGTCAAAGTTACCATGGGGCCCAAAGGCCGCAACGTGGTAATTAGCAAAAGTTACGGCGGTCCGACAGTCACTCATGACGGCGTGACGGTGGCCAAAGCCATTGAGCTGCCGGAAAAAGGCGACAGTCTGGGGTACGGCGTGGGAGCGGAACTGGTTAAACAAGCCGCGTCCAAAACCAACGACACCGTCGGCGACGGCACCACCACCGCTACGATCTTGGCTTACCACATTTTAAACGAAGCTAACCGCCTAATCGCAGCCGGCCACAACCCCATGGAACTGCGGCAAGGCCTGGAGCAGGCCGCCGAATCGGCCATTAAAGGCATCGAAAAGTCAGCGCAAAAGATTGCCGGCAACAAAGCTAAAGTGGCCCAAGTGGCCACCGTTAGCGCCGGCGACGCCGAGATCGGTGAATTAATTGCCGACGTCATCGAAGCCGTGGGTGAAGAGGGTAGTGTGACTGTCGAGCAGAGCCAGACTTTGGGACTTGAGAAAGAAGTCGTCGAAGGCTTCAAGATTGACCGCGGGTATGTGAGCCCGTACATGGTTACCGACCCGGCCCGCATGGAAGCCGTTTACGAAAAGCCGCTGATTATGGTGACCGACAAAAAAATCAGCTCGATCCAAGAAATTTTACCCTTACTGGAAAAGATCGCCCAGGGCGGCAAAAAGGAATTGGTGATTATCGCCGAAGACGTGGACGGCGAGGCCCTAGCCACGCTGGTGCTGAACCGACTGAAAGGCGTGTTTAACGCCCTAGCTATTAAGGCGCCGGCCTTTGGCGACCGCCGCAAAGAAATTTTGGAAGACATTGCCGTCCTGACCGGCGCGACTGTAATTACCGAAGATCAAGGTTTAACCTTTGAAAACGCCGAATTAAACCTGTTGGGCTCGGCCCGTAAAATCATTGCCGACAAAGACAACACCACGATCGTAGAAGGTGCCGGCGATCCCAAAGAAGTCCAGGCGCGCATCAGTCAATTGAAGAAGCAAGTCGAGCATGCCACCAGTGAGTTCGACAAAGAAAAAATCGAAGAGCGCTTAGCGGCCCTGGCCGGCAAAGTAGCCGTAATTAAGGTAGGCGGTGCCACCGAAACTGCTATTGAAGAGAAAAAGTTTCGGGTGGACGACGCCGTAGCCGCTACCAAAGCTGCCATTGCCGAGGGCATTGTGGCCGGCGGCGGCGTGACACTGGTGGAGCTGTCCAAAAACATCAAACCCGACGCCATTGGCAGTACCGACGCGGCCAAAGCTGGTGCCAGCATTCTCAAAAACGCCTTGGTGCAGCCGTTTAAGCAGCTGATGGCCAACGCTGGACTAAACGCAGAGGAAAAACTTTCTAAAGTGCTGGAAGCCGGTTCGGGTCAAGGCTTTAATGTTAACGAACCGGAAAAACTCGTCGATCTTTTTAAAGCTGGCATTGTTGATCCGGCCAAAGTTACCAAAGAAGCCCTGCAAAATGCCGCTTCGATTGCCGGTACCGCTATGACCATGGGCGGGCTGGTGGTGGAGATTCCGGAAGAAAAATCGGCCACCCCGCCGATGGGTGGTGGTATGGGCGGGATGGATTATTAGAACTCCCAACTAAACAGCGGCCTTCGGGCCGTTTTTTAGTTGACTGTTTTACTATTGACAAGTTTTGGCATCTGTGCTATATTAGTCGGCTTTGTTCAAATCGGACAAAGCCTCTGACGACCAAGGAGGTCATCATGTTTGTAGTTGTAGAGCGAAGCGGCGATTGCTGCTCGTCGACCCCTCCGGTTGCTATATTTGGCAACCAGGCGGAAGCCGACGCCGCCGTTCGGGAGCTTACCGCGATGGCGGAAGCCCTTGGCCTAAAGGGTGGTTATCACACCCTTGGGTTCGACGTCTGGGAGGCTCCTTTCCTGGACACCATCGACCGCGAAAAGCTATTCGAGCATTCGCGGATTCTTACCCAGGATTTTGAATGGGATGCGGCCGAAGGCCGGCCCATTGAAATATTCTACGAATACGACTACGACGAAGACGAATCGGAGGTGATAGGGGAAGAGGACTAGAGTCCTCAAACACAACGCCCTTCGCAAATCGCGAAGGGTTTTTCATTTGGTACAATTGGTGGGATGCTTGACGACGCCAACTACATTAAAGGCTTGGATAAATCCGGCGCGCTAGGCGTGATTGCCGGGCAAGCGGCGCAGTTTAAGCACCATTTTGAACCGGTAGCTATCCAAAAGCCGGCCAACATTGTGGTGGCCGGCATGGGCGGTTCGGCGTTAGCGGCTGAATTTATTAAGTGCTGGCTGGCCGGCCAACTATCAGTACCGGTCACTATTACACGCGATTATAACTTGCCCGGTTTCGTTGGCCCTAACACCTTAGTAATCGCTTCCAGCTACTCCGGCAATACTGAAGAAACCATGTCGGCTTATACCCAGGCCAAAGCCAAGCAGGCCCAAATTGTGGTAATTGCCGCCGGTGGCAAGCTGGTAGAGCTAGCTAAAGCCGATGGCCTGCCGGTGTTGTATTTGCCGGCCGGGATGCAGCCGCGGATGTCGACTTTTTATGGAGTGCGGGCGCTGGCGACGGTGTTGGAGCAAGCCGGTTTGGCCGCGAACTTATTGTCCGAACTAGAAGCAACGGCCGACTGGCTGGCTCCCGAAGCGGCCAAGTGGATCCAGGCCGTGCCGCAAGCCAGCAACCCAGCTAAACAATCGGCGGCCACGGTGGCCGGCAAGGTGCCGGTGGTGTACGCCGGACCAGCGCTAAGTTTTGCGGCGATGAAATGGAAGATCGACCTGAATGAAAACGCCAAACAGGCAGCTTTCTATAATTACTTGCCCGAGATGAATCACAATGAATTTAGCAGTTGGAGTTTTCCCAAGGACAAGCCCTTGCAGCCGATTGAACTAACTTCCAATCTGGACGTTGAACGCATTAGCAAACGCTGGGCGGCCATGAACCAAATTTTAGCTGGCCAAATGCCGGAACCGATCGTGGTTAAAGCCGCCGGTAAAAATCAACTGCAGCAGCTGGCCTGGACGGCGGTTCTGGGCGATTTTATTAGCCTGTACACAGCCTTTCTCAATGGCATCGACCCCACGCCGGTGGATTTGATCGAACAGCTCAAAAAGGAACTGATCTAACTACTGTCGCCACCAAATAACGGTGATATAACTAGCCGCGGCCACGAAAATCAGCCAAGCCCAGATCTTCCAATGCTTAAAGAAATTAGGCCAAGTGGTGGCTAAGGCGATGCCCAGCATCACCATGGACAATTTGAAAATGCCAGTTTGCCACCAGTTGGTAGTAAAGTCCTTAAAAAGAATACTCATAATGCCTGCCTCCGATTTAAGGCTAGCACGAGCGGCCAACCAAATCATCGGCATAATTTCTAAATGGCGGAGAGGGTGGGATTCGAACCCACGGTACCTTGCGGTACACATCCTTTCCAAGGATGCACGATCGGCCACTCTGACACCTCTCCGTGACTGCGTAATTCTAGCATATAATAGAAGCATGAATGATGCTGATTGGAAAAAGAAATTAACGCCGGAGCAGTTCGCGGTATTGCGGGAGAAAGGCACCGAGCTGCCGTTTACCGGCAAGTTTGATCAGTTTTGGCAAACCGGTATGTACAAATGCGCCGCCTGCGGCCAGGTTTTGTTCAAATCCGACACCAAATACGATGCTGAATGCGGCTGGCCGAGTTTTTGGGACGCGGTGGACAACAAAAACATTAAGCTAATTCCCGACCATGCGCTGGGTATGAGCCGTACCGAAGTTCAGTGCGCCAACTGTGGTGGCCACCTGGGTCATCTGTTCGATGATGGTCCAGCTGATAAAGGCGGCAAACGTTATTGCATCAATTCGGTATCTTTGGAATTTGCGCCAAAGAATGAACCGGCTAAGTAAGTCATCATAATAAAAAAGGAGAACTAGGATGGGACGAGTAGTACATTTCGAAATCGGGGCGGATGATCCCGAACGGGCAGCTAAGTTTTACGAGCAAGCGCTGGGTTGGAAAGTGACTAAAGCCAGCCCGGAGTACGGCGATTATTGGATGGTGGACACCGGCGAAGGCTTGGGAATTGGCGGAGGCATGTACAAACGCCAGGGAGAGTCCGCCAAATCCCACGATGCCAACGCTTTTGTATGCACGGTTGACGTAGAAGACGTTGAAGACGCTATGAAAAAGGTTAAAGCGGCCGGCGGCAAGCTGGTGGGCGAAAAGTTGGACATCCCTCAAATCGGGACCTTCCATTCCTGCGAAGACACCGAGGGCAACCACTTTAGTATTTTGCAGGCCTTGCCGAACATGGGCATGACGAGTAACCCGCAGTAACATGGCAAAAGATTTTACTACCGCAGAAGCCAAAAAGATTGCGGCTAAAATTGGGCTCAAAGAGGAAGAGTTCGACATCGAGCAGTTCCGCATGGGGCTCAAGGTCGAGTTGGAACACGGCAAGTGGATGGCCCGCACTAACGTGACGGGCGACGATTACGAGCTGACCGGCAAGATCGCTTGGGCGCACCTCATCGAAATTCCGGATTACTACACCCGCCTGGAAGCTATGGAAGAGCAGGCCAAAAAAGAAGGCA
>CAZHSX010000025.1:0-7213 GCA_964535275.1 uncultured Candidatus Saccharimonadales bacterium | reverse complement strand
TTAATACCGGCGTTTGCTTAGCACCCCTCTCATCCACGTAGCTAATGCCAAACCGCCCAGGCTGGTTAAAGTCCAGCTGAATCGTACTCACTTGCCACTCGCGGCCAATGGCATCGGTGGCCATAAAGTCCATTTTGGGTCCGTAAAAAGCCGCCTCGCCCAAGACCTTTTCGTATTTCAGCTTAAACTTCTTGGCCAACGCCTCTAAAGTCGTCTCAGCCTGGTCCCAAATCTTGGCGTCGCCCAAGTAAGCGTCCATGTTGGCAGGATCGCGCAGGGAAAGTTGCACCCGGTAATCCAAGCCGTAGGCCGCCATTAACTGCTCAATTTGGCCCAAAATCAGCTGGATTTCGCCCTCAATTTGGTCTGGCCGCACAAAGGCATGGGCGTCGTCTTGGGTCAGCGCCCGCACCCGGGTTAACCCGCCCAAAGTTCCCCGCGGCTCGTTGCGATGCAGGGTACTAAATTCAGCGTAGCGCACCGGCAGGTCGCGGTAGCTGTGCAGGCCGCGGTCATAAAGCTGGATGTGGTGCGGGCAGTTCATCGGCTTGAGAGCTAATTTGTCTTCACCAGCCGCCGCCACAAATAGGTCGTCGCCGAACTTTTCTAGATGTCCTGATTTGGCGTACAGCTCTTGGCGGGTTATATGACCGGTGCGGACTTCGGCATACCCGCCGGCCTCGTTAATTTCCCTTACGTAGTTCATCATGGCGTTAATCATGGCCGTGCCGCGCTCGGTAAACAGCGGCAGGCCGGCACCAACTAATTCCGAATGGGTAAAAATGTCCAGCTCTTGACCCAGCTTGCGATGGTCGCGCTTCTCCGCTTCTACTAAACGCTTGAGGTAACCATCTAAATCTTTTTGATCGGCGAACCCGACGCCATAAACCCGTTGCAGTTGTGCCTTACTTTGGTCGCCGCGCCAGTAGGCACCGGAAACTTTTGTCAGTTTAAAGGCGCCGACTTGGCCGGTACTGGCCACGTGCGGCCCGCGGCACAGATCCAGGAATTCGCCGGTTTGATAGAAGCTAACCGTTGTAACTTTGTCTACGTTATCGTTAATTCCCAGGTCGGCGCGGTCGATGTCTTTGGTGCTGGTAGTACCGTATTTTTTGAGATCGTGCAGCAATTCGACCTTGTAAGTTTGTCCGTGAGCCGCACAAAACTTAATGGCAGCATCAATGTCCTTGTCGAACTGCTTAAACGGCAAGTCTTGTTTAACAATTTCCCGCATCTTGGCTTCGATTTTGCCTAAATCGTCGGGAGTTAAAGCTTTATCAATATCGATATCGTAGTAAAACTGCTCATCTACCACCGGCCCCACGCCAAACTTGGCCTTAGGCCACAATTCTTGCACTGCTGCCGCCAAGATGTGTGCCAACGAGTGCCGCATCGCGTCTAAGTTGTGGTTACTTCCTGCCATCCCGCTTATTGTAGCTTAAAGCTGTGCATTGATAAACCGAGCGATTGGCGCTATAGTTTTTGGGTTCGTGGGCAATTAGCTCAGTTGGCTAGAGCACCTCCTTGACGTGGAGGGGGTCAGAGGTTCGAGTCCTCTATTGCCCACCACGGACGATTAGCTCAGCTGGTTAGAGCGCACGATTCACATTCGTGAGGTCGCAGGTTCGATCCCTGCATCGTCCACCAGCATTCATACTAAAAAACCGCCCGTTAAGTCCGGAGGCGGTTTTTTATTAAGCCACTAGGGCTTGGTGGTCGAGCTGCTAGGAGCGGTAGTGGTGTTATTACCCAGGTTAATCGGCGCCACTTCAATCAGCTTCTTGGTGCTAGGCCGGTACAAAAAGGCTTTTTTGGCATTGGTGTAAATCAACACCTTGTCGCCGTTTTGGGCATTGGCAAAAAACGACTGACTCTTTAACTTACTGGCATCAGCTACGGTGGCGATGGTTGGCGTTTCGCCGCTGGGCAGTTCTACCACCTTGCCGACTTCTTTCACCAAGCTGTCGGTTTCGGCCTTGGCGGCTTCAGTCGGGTTACTCAACTTCTTCAACTTCTGCTGGGCTTTAGCGTTTTGCCAGTATAAAAAGCCGCTGACGCCGGCCAAAAGCAGCACGACAATTGTAATCAGCACGCCTTTTTTACCGAACTTTTTCTTTTTGGCTGGTTTGGCCGGAGCGGCCGGTGCCAGCTGACTCGAATTACGGACTCCTGCGTTAATATCCACGATCTTCCTCCTTAATAAGTTTACTAATTAACTCGAACGTCGTACAGGCGGCTGCATCATGTGGTCATGGCGTAGCTCCACTGGCCGGCGGCGGGTTTTGCGATACGGTGCCGCCGTCTTTGACCGCCAAGGCCACCCATGACAGTTGGGTTTCGCTGGCGGCCGGATCCTTCAGCACAATGTCGAACCCATCGGTGGTCAGGTTCTCGTAAGCGTACTGCACGAACTTACCCTGCCCGGCCGTCAGCGACACTACCGGTACGGTGGCATACTGCTTGGCGAAGCTCACGTGCACGCGCTGTTCGCCGGCGTGAATCACAGCAAACCCGGCGGTGTCTTTGTTAAAGGTTGGGCGCCCTTCAAATTGCACGTCTTGCTTAAACACGACCTGGCCGATGAAGGTAGCGACCTTTTCAAAGAAAGTCAGGTTCTTAAAGGTGGCTGGACCGGAGGCGGTCAGCGCCCCGCCCAAGGTTAAGTCACCGCCCACGTTTAGGGTTTGGCTAATAACGGCGGTGCCGGCAGTTAAGTTAGCCAGCTGTGAAGCGGTTTGAGCTTGGGCAGCGGTGGCGGCTTTAAGCCCGTCAACCTCGGTTTGCAAGCCGTTGACCTTTTCGGCCAGCTTGTTAAGGCCAGCGCTTACCGAGTAACTTTGACTTACCAACGCCACGATTTTGCCGCCGTCAGCACCGGTGTAATCGGAGAGTGCTTGGGCAATTACCGGGTCACCAGCGTTGGCCTTGCGGGCCACACCGGGGGTGGCCGAGGCCGTTAGTGGGTCGCCAGACGCAATCGCTCCGTTTTCGGCGTTCACTTTTACACTCACCCGGCCGGCCAGCGCCACTACCACTTCGGTGTCGCCCGATTGCCCGTCGCCGCCCACCACCAGCGAGGGCGAGGTCGACACAATCCCCACCACCGTGCCGGCATCGGGCGCGCCGCTTTTAACTACGTGGTCAACATCCGATCCGTCAATCGCCACAATGTCGCCGGTTTCAATCGTGCTGTCACTGGTGAAGTAGCGCTGGCCGACATCGGTGCCGACGATTTGCTCTGCCCGGACGTCGCCGGCTGCCACGCTGCCCTTAAACTGGGCGTTGCCTTTGTCGTCAACGCTGGCCACCGTTTGCCCGGCAGCATTACTGAAATCCACGGCGTTGCCGGTCGCCGCCTGGATCGAATTGGCTTGCAGCTTGTCGGTGGTTACGCTCGGTGCCACAATCGCGCCCTTGGCCACCAACCGATCGGTATCAACCTCATTCCCCGACGTCAAAGCGGCCTGGTTGGCAGTATCCGTCTGTGTCATCAAGCTGGCTAGGGTTGCTTTGGCATCAAACGCACTTGGGGCAGTCGAACTACCATCACCGGCAGGCTGGCTATCAATCTGCACCGGCGTCTGATCGGTTGGTGTGGATTGGGATGCGTCGCCTCCAGACGCCGGGGCGTCGTCTTGCCAAACCCGGAAGTAATCCATGTTGATAACGGTCTGTTCCGCTGCAACATTGCTATCGTGAACCTTAAAGAAGGTTGTTAGCGGGGTGGTTGAAGTCGGAGTGTTGGTAGAAATACCGGTGCCACATTCGGTTTCAACGATGCCGTTACTGACATCCAAGTCGACAAAGAAGTGGATGTCAGTGGCAGACCGAACTTCAATGCGACCGTAAGTATATTGAGTGGTGCTAACAGTTCCGCAGGACACGGTAGTGGACGTACCGGCGTTGACGGTCATGCCGCGTAGCGTACCGTCGCAGGTTGGTGTAGCACCGGTGGTGGAACAATTAGTGAACCAAACGCCGTTGGCAGTTGCAGTGGTCACGGTCGGGTTGTCAATATCTGTAAACCCGACATAAAACGCCCGGCCGGCTGCGGCTACAGACGGTTTGAATTTAGTTGTGAATACTGGCAGGTTACCAGTTTGCCAGTTCTTTTGGCAGTTACTGGCGACGTTAGCACCAGCCGGACACTCTTGGGCCACCGATGTACCGGTAGCAGCTGCGATCGCGGTAAGCACCTCGATACCGCCTAGGGTATCGGCTGCCGAAACAGCCGAGGCCGTGGCACTCGTACCTAGTGTCACGTCGTAGTTCAAGTCTCCCCCGCCAGCCGTTGCCGCCGCGGTGTTTGGGTTACCATTATCACCCCGCCCCATCGGCCAGTCGGCCGCACCGTTGTTAGTGTGGAAACTATTAAATTCTTCGCCGTAGTACGAATTATGGCTGATGAACGCACCGGCAGTAGCGGCGGCGCCGAAGTTGTTGTTGGCGTTACTCATGTCGCGTAGTTCGAACAGGCTGTTGCTGGAACTGTCGACAACGTTAATCAAGCGTTCGAAAGTACCGGCCGTGGGAGCTGTCGCGGTGCCGGTAATTTTCAACCCTGTCTCGGTGCCGCCGGTTGTAATCGTACCCATCGTGATGTTAAGACCCATGGCCGCAACTGTGCCGGTAGTTTGAGTAATGTTGGGCATTGTAATCATAGTCCCGTCCCAGTTGATAGTGCCGGCGTTGGTATTCTGGACTAAGGCGCCGGCCACACCCAAGTTTAGCCCGTTGATTGCAGTTGTGTCGGTAGTGGTCTGAGTCAGTGCTGCGGTTTCGAGCTTGATGTCTTGAACGGTGGTACCAACGGTGACTGTTCCTTGCACTATTCTTAACCCGCTCCAAATAGCACCGGCGCCGGCGGTGGTACCGCCAGTTAGGTCAATCCGCTCACCAGCGGCTTCTACCGCCGCCGCACCGCCGACGTAGTTAATCGATAACCCGTTAACGCCAGCGGTAACGTTGCCCTGCCCGGCGTTCGTAATTGCCACCATGTCAGCTGTAGGCGCCGCAGTGGCGGTAATTTGGAGGTTTGTATCAGCATCAGTGCTGAATACAGTGTCACCAGTACCGTTAGGAACAATGGTTAAGTTTCCGTTTGTCCCGGTGGAGATGCTGGTTGTAGCACCATTGATGACCAAGCCGGTGTCGGCGTCTCCCAATACCGAAACATTAGCCGCGCCAAATGCGGTAAGGTTCAGGTTATCCCCGCCAAATGCTGCCATAGCATAATCCCAACCGCTACCAACAAGATAGGCTGTTTCTGTCGTAGCGGCTTGACCGGTTATGGTGCCCACAGCAACTCCGGCCAAAGTTGGATTACCCGATGACACTGTGCCAGAGGTGGCACTAATTGATAGTGCCGCATTATCATGACTTCCGGTTTGGCCGTTTGCTGTAACATAGGTAATTGCCAAGGCTTCTGCATTGGCGGTTACCGTGCCTTGGCCAGAATTGTTTATCACCAACATGCTCACCGCCGGAGCGGCTGTAGCGGTGATTTGGACGTTTGAATCAGCGTCTGTGCTAAACACGGAGTCGCCTGCACCACCCGGGGTAAGGGTGATGTTACCCGAAGTAGTAGTTTGTAATGCCAAGTCGGCTGAGGTGGAGTTTACGGTCAATCCCGAGGCAGTGGAAGTCACTAAATAACCAGCGCCGGTGATGGTGTTGGCACCGACGTTTAGGGCGTTAACGATGTCTGCATCGGAAGCATCAATGGCGTTAGTCATGCCAGAGGCAGCCGAAGTAATTAGTAAGCCTGTCTTGTCTGATGAGGCTAGGTTATCAAGCTTGAATAAGAAAGTTGAGGCAGTTCCTGAAGAAGCGGGGTTGCTAATAATTATGGAGTCATTAGTTGAACTTAAGGTGATGGTTTGGTCGCCCGCCGAACCGTTAGTGTAGGCGGTTGCGAGCGTCGTGGAGCCACCGGAGTTATCAGCCGCACAGGCCCAGACATCCGTGGTTTCATTCCACTTGAGGATCTGGGTGTCACTACAGCCTTGGAGTAAGGCTAGGCCGGAGCTTAGGACTTCCAGGCCCGAGCCGGAGGAAGTGGTGGCGCTTAGGCCATCAGCCGACGGGGCGACGGTTAGAGCCAGGTTATCCGCGTTAACGACAATGCCGCCGTTGGCGGAGACAATGTCCAGCGTTGGGGTGGAACCTTCAGTGCTGCCGGAGCCGGTTAGACCAGCCCCGCCGGTGACGGTCGCTACGTAGTTACCGGAGGTTTCACCACCCAGGGAGATACAGTTAGTGGAGGCACAAGTGATGTCGGCGGCGGTGACGTTACCGGAGCCATCAACTTTAAAGGTCGAAGACGGGGTGTCAATGTAGCTGGTGTAGCCGGTGCCGGTGAATTGCAGACCGGTGGTAATAGCACCAGCAGTGCGCTTAACCTCTACGCCATTAGTCAGTGTTCCCGCCCCCGTCTGTTCCACCAGCAGGCCGTCGGGTACTGTCTCGGCGGCATTGGCGTTCTTAATGTAGGCAATGGCGTCGGGCACACCGACGTTGGTAGTGTTATCCGCATTGGTAACCGACAGGCCGTAAAGGGTTCCGGTGGAGGCGGCAGCATTGTCAGTGAGCGTCAGGGCTAGGCCGGTTTGGGTAACGTCACTGGCAATGGTGGAGTTAACTTGTAGGTTGGAGTCTGCATCACCGTTAATGATGGTGTTGTTAGTACCGCTGGGGGTAAAGGTCTCGGTACCGGTCCAGGTCAGGCTGGCAGCTTGGTCAATGGACAGCGTCAGGGCCGCTCCCTCAGAGCCGGCGCTGCCGCCAGTTAAGCCGGTGGAGGTATTAACGCTGGCGGCATAGTTGCCAGTGGTTTCGGTGGTTAGAGCAATACAGTCGGTACAAACCACATCAGTGGCTTGGATGGTACCGCTGCCGGTGGCATCAAGACTGCCGCCAGTGCCGACGTGCAGAGCAGTGGCGTTAGTGCCAGTGGTGACGTTGTTAAAGGCAACGCTGGTAGCGGTACCGGAAGTAGCAATACAGGCGACGTTAGATATACAGACATTGCCAGTAGCCACATCCGGGAAAGTAAAGGTGTGGTCAGCTGTCGGGTTGGTGACGGCAATGAAGGTTTCATTGGCATCAGCACTGGAGCCTTCAAAGATCAGGCCATTTTGGCCAAAGATGGCGGCGTTAGCACCCAGACCGACATCACCGGACAAAGCCGTGGTGTAGTCAAAGCCTAGAGTCA
>CAZHSX010000024.1:0-7430 GCA_964535275.1 uncultured Candidatus Saccharimonadales bacterium | reverse complement strand
TTTGCTTTAAGGTCTCGTTGAACCTGGCAATTTCTTCGTAAGCCTTAGCGTTTTGGACGGCCACTGCCAGTTCACCGGCTAGGATTTCCAGCAAATCGATGTCTTGGGTGGTGTAAATATCGCCGCTGAGTTTATCGCCTAGTAGCAAGAAGCCGACGAACTGTTCTTTAGTGCTAAGGGCGAGGCTGATCCGAAGGTTGTGGTCGCCCATAATTTGCTTGCGCGCACCGTCTTCAAGCTCATCGGCAATTAACATACTTTGGTTTAGGTTTTTTAATTCCGGAATGGTCACCATTTTTTTCGGCAACCGGCCATAATGGCCTACCTTAAACACTTCGTCGTGCTCAACGACAAAAAATTGGCCCCATTCGATGTGCAGGCCCTGGCACAGCCCGCGTAAAGTTTTATCCAGCAACAGGCCAAGGTCCAGTTCGCTGGCCAATATTTTGGTAATGGCGTATAGCACTTCTTCGCTGTCGTAGTGATCGCGGTAAAAAATGCGATCGGTTAGGTGTTCGAAGAACCGCCGTAGGGGCTGGAAGGTAAACGCCAGCACAATGGCCAGGCCAATGTATAGCCAGTTCTGAGCGCTGGACGCTTGGGTGCTGTGGAATAAGAAATTAGACGCGCCAAACACTGCTAACCCATAAAAACCACCGAGAGTGCCAAGTAGCAGCAAATACGCCAACGACCGCGCCACCACCAGACGGACGTCAAATAGGCGGTGTCGAATGATTGCGATTGTACTAGCGCTAAGAAAAATCAGGATCGGGTACACTCCGTAAATGGACGCCGCATTACTTTTGGTCGCGAGGGGAATAAACAAATTAGTTACAGAGATCAAAGCTGCCGTTATTACCAGCCCAGTAAACACGTAGCGGGCTCTCATTTTTTCAGGACCTTGGCTTCGCCGCATTGATGCCACCAGCAGCCCTGCTGTGCCAAAAATTCCCAAAGCCACATAAACAATAAAGACAACATAAAGACTGCCAGGAACGACGCTGGAAACTCCTTCGCTACGAATAATCGAGGGCACTAAGCTCGGTAAGAACGTAATAACTAAAATAATGAGCGTACCAAAGGAAAAGATGAGCTCGGCTAAGCGATTAAGAATCTGTCGGGGAAAACGGTTAGCCAACATTACCATGGCATACAAAATGAGGGCAGCCAAGGTGAAGGTCAGCCTTACCCAAAAAAGAGCTCTCTGGACATCAAAATCAGCAAGATAATTGGCAACAGTATAAAATCCCGTAAAAAAGCAGACAGCAAAAAAAGTTAAATTGGTACGGCGCTGATAATTATTTAACAGCGTAATTAAACCCAGGGTTAAGGTCGCGAGAGCGACAACCAGGGTGCTGAAAAGTCTTATGCTTAGCACGTCTTTATCCTAGCATAAAGCCCCAGAACTGACATTCTGGGGCTTTTAGTGCAATGATTCGGGGATGACAAGATCTTTATTCAGCGTTTTGCCCTCGACAACAACGTCGTACAGATTGTGGTTTTTAGCCCGCAAACGCTCGGCAGCCTTCGGGAAATCGCACCAAACAGGTGTACTCGATTTTGAACCAAGGTAACTGGCCGATTCGACGCCGGTAAAACGCTCGAAAGGTTCACCAATTTGTTGCACTAGTTCGAGCACTCTATCATCTAAGATCGTTACCCAGTAACGCACATTGCGTTCCTTGGAAAATTTACATAGACCATGATATAGCGACAAGCTGACTTGAGTTTCCAGCCCCGGCTCGTCCTGTTTCCGATAGCCTTCTGCTACGCCCAAAGTTGCAATATCGATAGTGGTTGCAGGATCGTACTCTATCCCATTATCAACCAGTAGCTGAGCTGTATCGACACCCCAGGGCTGCTTCCCTAGATCGTCCAAACTTTTAAATCCCGCGGCCGAATGACTTATAAGCCGTATGATACCTGCTATCTTGTTGCTTTGGCGGTCCCTAACCACCAAAAACTGACTTGCCCGCTCATAGGGGCCGTATTCGCGCTCCATTTCTTCGGCTGAGTTGTTAAAAGCTTTGCTGAATATTTCACCCTCAACCCGCTTGGCTTCTTCAAAGTCAGGACTGTGGGGTTGAATTAACTCTAGCTCGAAGTGTTGCTGTTTAAGATCCTCCCGAATTTCAACATCCGAGAGCTTGTCATGCTCTGTCGGATTCAAACGCTCCTCCCCCATTGTCTAAAAAGACCTGGATTCGATTTCGCTAGCGCTGAAGTATTGCTTTGTAAACCTCACCGCGTCGTCGTTATTGAAGGCTTTGCAAGTATAAATGTCTACACTAAAAAAGAGAATAGGCCGTTGCCAGGCGTAGAAGTGGGCGCCTGAACTCTCCCAATGGATCCAGCCCGCCCAACCAAATTTATCAGACAGGTGAGTAACAGGCTCAATCAAAGTAGTCATGTGAAGGGTGTCAGAAAGCTTAGAGAGGTAATCTTTAATTTCCTCACTCCCAATGGCCTTTGCCGGATAACCCTCGATGACCAAACGTTGGCGCAATATTTGCGGAGCTAAATCTTTCATTTTTTGCCCTTAACCCCGATATTGTACCAAGAAATCAGGAGCAAAATCAATCCTGCTTATGCTCGCCCGGTTCGGACACCACTAGGGTTGCATAAGGAGTATGTTTGGCCTAAAGTGTGGCTATGGAAGAAGGCCAGAAGATTAAGCTTGCCCTGATCGAAGATGACATCGCGATTGTCCAGATGTATCGCACCAAATTCGAATTCGAAGGCTATCAAGTTGCCACCGCCGGCGATGGCGTGGCTGGCCTGGAGTTGATTGAATCTTTTAAACCCGACGTCGTCTTGCTGGACATTATGATGCCCAAAATGGATGGCCTAAAAGTGCTAGAAAAAATTCGAGCCAACCCGAAAACTAAAGACACTAAGGTAATTGTTTTAACCAACATGGGCGACACCAAAACGGCGGAACAAATCTACAAAATGGCCGCTACTGACTACATTGTGAAAGCCGAAATGACCCCGCGTGAAGTTTCCGAACGCGTTAAAAAAATCCTAGCCGCTTAATTTAACGACCCAGACTAGTAAGGTAGGTGTAAACGGCGATTAGAATGGCAAAAGTCCATATCCCCCAACGATAACTTTTGTCGGGGTTTTTAGTCAGTTTATGAATTAGTTTTTCGGCACCGATAAGCACCACAAAGCTAACGAGGAAAACAATTAGGGCCGAGATCAGAGCTTGTTTCACAATTTAGCCGCCCCTAACTTGATTAGTTAAACTCCTGATCCAAATGCACGGTTTTGTCTTCGTCCTTGACCGCGTCGTCCCAGGTTTTTTGTAAATTCTTGATGGCGTCGTCTGGCGTCAAACCCTTGGCAGCCGAAGTTTGAGTGGCTTGTTTGATGTGGTTCAGGGTAATGTTGTGCGGGTCACCCATATCGTCGTTAGGGCGTCCACAACCGCAAGTTAAGCACATTGTTAAACCTCCGTTTAATTACTGCTATTATACGCGGCTAGTAAATTGTCGAATAGGGCCGCCACGGTCATGGGGCCGACACCGCCGGGTACGGGGGTGATTTTTAGGTTGGGGTCGGCGAGCAATGTCGGGTCAACTTCCGGCTTAGGGCTGCCGGCGTCGATAATGACGGTGCCGGGTTTTACCATACCGGGTTTAATTAGGCCGGGCTGGCCGGTGGCGGTAATTAAAATGTCCGCTTTCAGGGTGGCACCCTGTAAGTCAGTTGTGTGTTCGTCGGCGGTTAAGACTTTAGCCCCGGCGGTTTTTAATATTTTGACCAAGGGCAGGCCCACCAAGCGGCCCTGACCAACAACAACGACTGCCTGGCCTTTGACTTTAAGGTTATAGCCGGCCAGCAGATCCATAATACCTCTAGGAGTAGCCGGATCGAACGGGCTGTTGGCACTCAAACCATCGACATCTTTCGTCGGGCTAATCAAGTCTAAGATTTGGTCGGCGTCTACCCCTGCCGGCAGCGGCAGTTGAACGATAATGCCGGTGATCGATGGGTCGGCATTAAGAGTTTGAATGGTCGCCACCAGGCTAGTCGGTAGAACTGCATGCAGTTCTACCTCGGCTCCAATGTCGCGGCCATAGGCTTGCTTGGCTTTGAGGTAAGCCAGTTGAGCAGGGTCGTTGGCATCATAGACAATCGCCAGCTTGGGTAGGTGGGGCAACTTTTTAACCTCCGCCGTGTGACGCTGTTTGATATCGCCGGCAATTTTGCGCCCGTCCAATATCATGCCAGCTCCAATACTTTGACCTGCCCATCCGTGTGGAATGGGTCGCCAAAAGCATTACGGCCGGCCTTGACCGCCCCCGGCAAAGCCACCGTTTCTACCAACTTGGCGCCGACCGATTGGAGACCAGACACAATCAAATCCCGTTCGGCATCAATGTTAGGGTCAATGTGGTGAGTCAGAAACAGCGGCTTGTAAGTTAGCTTAAGCCCAGCGTCAAAGCTGGCGGCGCCTACCCATTGATTGGGCTGAATTTCCCACCAGCGAACGTGATGCCTGGCGGGCAAGCCGACCGGCTTGCAGAAAGCCAGTTGGTGGCGCCGGTGATTGATAAACATAGGAGTGACCGGATGTATAATGCCCGTCTTAACCCAACCGGCTTTGGCAAAAGCAGCCCGGATTTTGGCATTCGAGCCAATTACAACCAAATTTATGGGGTCATTGGCTGAACCCCAGATGTCATAACTGTGCGCTGGTAGATTATTTGGTAGTGCCATAAATAATTCCTGGTGGGCTGTCCGGGACTCGAACCCGGAACCAATTGCTTAAGAGGCAACTGCTCTACCGATTGAGCTAACAGCCCGCGTGGCGCGCCCTGAGGGATTCGAACCCCCGACCTCTTGGTCCGAAGCCAAGCGCTCTATCCACTGAGCTAAGGGCGCTCACTAACCGCAAAATATTAGCATAACTAAGCCGTTTTCGCTAGGCTAGCGATCAGGTCAAAGTGGGCCTGGGACACCGGCTGAACGCTGAGGCGGCCGGACTTTACCAGCGCCATGTCGTCGAACCGGCCGTCGGCTTTAATTTCGGCCAAGGTTACCGGGCGGTCAAATTTGGACACGAATTCCATGTCCACCATATACCAAGTGGGTTTGTCCTCGCTAGACTTAGGGTCGAAATAATGACTGCTGGGGTCAAAAGCCGTAAAGTCCGGATAGGCAGCTTTAACGACCTTGGCCACACCCACCACCGCCGGTTTGGCTCCCGAATGATGAATCAGTGCCAGATCCCCGACCCTCATAGCTTTTAAATTATTGCGGGCCTGAAAATTACGCACGCCGTCCCAATGTTCGCGGCCTTTGCGCTTGAGGTCGTCAAGCGAGAAAGCCTCTGGCTCGGTTTTTAGCAGCCAGTAGTTCATAGATATTTCTTAGCTCTGGCTAAAATGGTGGATTCGTCCAAATCGGAATAGCGCGATTGAAGTTTCATACGGCTGGTTAAAAAGTCTGCCGTTTGCCATTGGATATCGCTTTCCCACTCGTCGTGCCCCGGCACTCGCTTGGCGGTGTCGTGATTGGTTAGTCGTACCAAAAAATACAAAGTGGTTTTTTCGACCGGCTTGGGGCCGCGCTTAAAACTGCTAACTATCGAACCCAAGTAACGCTCTAATTTTCCGCTGGCGCCAAATTCTTCCATTAGGCCACGCTGCAAAGCCTGCTCGATCGATTCGTCGGGCTCAATAGTTTCGCGCATTAAAGTGTAAACGTCTTTAAGGTCACGCACTTGGACATGGTAGTGGCAAGCGATTTGACCTTTCCCGTTAACTAAAACGGCACCGATCGACAGGTGGGTAGGATTGTCGACCGTGCCCTGAAAATAATTATCGCTACGGGTATATTTGTCGCTCATCGGCTATAATTGTACAGCATGTGCCCGTAGCTCAGTGGATAGAGCACCAGCTTCCGGAGCTGGGTGTCGGGGGTTCGAATCCCTTCGGGCACGCCAAACTTATGGTTAAAACTCTCAAAATTATTGGCGGATGTCCGTTGAAAGGCGAGGTGGTCGTCAGCGGCGCTAAAAACGCCGCTACCAAGATGATGATCGCCAGTCTACTAACCGACGAGCCGGTGATTTTGCATAACGTACCGGCAATTGGCGACGTGGAAATTACGGCCGAGATTTTGCAAAAAATCGGTGCCGAGGTGGAGTTTCACTTTAATGACGCATCCAGTATTCGCATTCACACCCCCAAAATTTCCGCCACTACAGTTGACAAGTTAAGTCTTAAAAACCGTTTGCCAGTACTGGCAATCTCGCCTTTGCTCCATCGCGCCGGACGGGCGGAAGTGCCGCTGGTGGGCGGGGATAAAATTGGCCCTAGACCGGTCAACTTTCACCTCGAAGCGCTGCGGATGATGGGGGCCAACATTACCGAAACGGCCGATCAATACGAAGCTACGGCCACCAGTCTGCACGGTGCCGATATTGCCCTGCCCTATCCCAGTGTGGGTGCCACCGAAAACATTATTTTGGCCGCTGTACTAGCCAAGGGGCGCACCCGCATTACCAACGCCGCCATTGAACCGGAAATTATGGACGTGATAAAAATGCTGCAGCAAATGGGCGCCATCATTGAGCTGCGAGCTGACCGCGCCATTATTATCGACGGCGTTACCAAGCTGGGTGGTTTGGAATACCGCGTTATGCCCGATCGGCTGGAAGCCGCTAGTTATGGATTGATGGCTATTGCTACGGATGGCGAAATTTTGGTTCGCAATGCCAAACAAGACGATTTAATTACGTTTTTAAACACCGTGCGGCGAATTGGCGCTACATATAGTATTGAAGAAAGTGGCATTCGCTTTCGCCGCACCAACGGCACTTTGACCGCCACAGACGTTGAAACCGACACCCATCCCGGTTTTGCTACCGACTGGCAGCAACCGCTGGTAGTGCTTTTAACCCAAGCCAAAGGCGAATCGACCGTGCATGAGACGGTGTACGAAGATCGGTTTGGTTACACCGAAACTTTACGGCAAATGGGTGCAAGCATAAGCGTGGAAGACAGTTGCCTAGGTACTCTAGCTTGTCGTTTTAAAGGTAAAAACGAACCCCACAGTGCCATAATTACTGGCCCGACGCCACTGCATGCGGCCGACATTGTGATTCCTGACATTCGCGCCGGCATGGCTCAAGTCATTGCGGCCATGGTGGCCGAAGGCCAGTCAACCCTAACCGGCGTGGAGCATTTATTGCGCGGTTATGAAAATTTACTGGACAAACTTAAAGCCATCGGCGCGAACTTCACGGCTGAATAATTCCTGGGGCGAGTGATGGGGTTCGAACCCACGACATCCAGTACCACAAACTGGCGCTCTAACCAACTGAGCTACACTCGCCGCATCTATATTGTAACGAACTGGTGCGCCCGGTTGGATTCGAACCAACGACCTTAGGCTTAGAAGTCCTCTGCTCTATCCAG
>CAZHSX010000023.1:0-8242 GCA_964535275.1 uncultured Candidatus Saccharimonadales bacterium | reverse complement strand
TGACCGCCGATTGTTCAACGTGACCGTAGTGCGGTTCGCCGCTGGCAAACGGCGGCCCGTCGTAAAAATTAAAGCGTTTGGCGTTTTTACGATTAGCCAGGCTTTGCTCAAAGGTTTTTTCATTGGCCCAAGTTTTGAGCAAGTCGGCTTCGAGCTTGGGAAAGTCTGGCTGGTCGGGAGCTTTCATTATTGATGCGCTAGATAACTTACGTCAGCTGCCAGCGGCAAACTGCCCTGCCAAGTTTGTATTTCGGTACCGTCGAGCGCCGCTAATACCACCGCCGGTCGGTTAGTAATGTCATACAATTCGGTGAGGCTAATACCCCGACGGCTGCCGGCTTCCACTAATTCGGCTTCAACCTGACGGCGTTGCAGCTCGGCCGCAAAGTCTTTTACCGACTGCTCGTCGGGTGAGCCTTGGGTATAAATAAGATAGGCGATCATTGCTGATAATTTTAGCATAAAAGGAAGGAGCCCCTGGGAAATCCCAGGGGCTCCGGCTTGAACCGTGCTACTCGCACTTGTAGATGTGGCCGCAGCCGCCGAGCTTGGTCTCGCAGTACTTACAGCCGTTGTAGAAGACCACCGTAGTGCGGTGGCACTTCTCACAGACGACAGTACCGTCGACTTCGTACTCGGTTGTAGCTCCTGCCTTCTCACCGTTCCCATTAGTGAGGAGCTTCATCTCCTCGGCAATGGGAGGCGGTGCGTCTCGCATGTACAGCCTCTTGAGGAGCTTGCCGATGCCGTCGGCGGCGGAACGGATCTTTTTGAGTCCGATCCCCTCAACGGTTTCACCGCCGATACCCTCGAGCTGTTCCACGACTTCCCCGACGGGAACACCCGCTCGGAGAGCGATCGAGGCCATGCGCCCGATAGCTTCGACATCGGCGTGCTTGTCGTTACCAGCTTTACCAACCTGGATGCGGATGTCGAATGGACGGCCGGGGTGATGGGGATGCTCCGTCGGAGTCACCCAGATCTTCCCCCACGGCGTCTTCATCGGAAACACTCCGCGGGCTGGCAGCCCGTCTTCCTCGGCGCTAACCGGGATGGACAGCGGCACGACGAACGGCCAACCCACCTTGCCAGGAGCCGCTTCGCCCCCATCCACAGCCAAGACCTCACGTTGCCGGCTGCCTTGCCGGTAGATCGTGATGCCCTTGCATCCGAGCTTGTAGGCGAGCTGGTAGGCCGTTGCTACGTCCTCGGGTGTGGCCGACTTCGGCATGTTGATCGTCTTACTGATCGAGTTGTCGACGAAGGCTTGCAGTACCGCTTGCGACCAGACATGCTCCGCCGGCGTAATGTCGGCGGCCACGACGAACGCGTTGCGGATCGCTTCGGGCACCAGTTCGATGCCCTGACAGCTGCCCTTGTTGCGTTTGACCGCCTCGAGAATCTCCGCCTGCGTCGCTTCGTCAATACCAGCCCGGTTAAGGGCTTCAACGAACAGCTCCGACAGATAGAAAAGCTCGATGTCGTCGCCCTCCTGCATAACGATGCGCTTGTAAACGAGGGCAAACAGCGGCTCGCAACCCGATCCTTCAAGTCCTGCTACATTGCTGATCGTGCCGGTCGGCGCGATCGTGAGCTGGGTGCAGTTGCGGATCCCGTACGCCGTGATACCAGCCAGCACCGTTTCCCAGTCAAGTTCGGGCCGACCGAAGTCGGTCTTATACTCAACGATGGGTTTCGGCGGCGCCCACAGTCGGTGCGTAAACGGAGTACCGTCCTTGACCGCCGTTCCTGAGTATTCCGCCCCGGGACCCAGCTCAGCCAAGAGCTCCGGGTCGTAGATCGATTGCACGATCCGCGGGAAGGCTCCCCGTTCCTTGGCTCTTTCGATCGAGGCGAGCATGGAATGGTAACGAACAAACTCCATGAGTTGGCTCGCGAACTCCAAACCCAGGTCGCTGCCATAGCGGATCCCCATCGTTACCATCGCGTCGGCGATGCCCATGGGTCCAAGGCCGATCCGGCGTCCGCCCTCGGCCGCTTCTTCCAGCTCGGGTACGGCGTCAACGTAGTTGTTGGCGTCGACGACGTCGTCTAGGAACTGAGTGGAAAGCGCGACGGCTTCCCGAAGCCCATCCCAGTCGTAGGTTCCGTCCCAGCTGGCGAAACGGTTGACCGAGATCGAGCCGAGGCAGCAGTTCTCGTACGGCCCCAGCCATTGCTCGCCGCATGGGTTGGTGGCTTTTAGCCGATACCAAGCCGGCAGAGGGTTATCGCGGTTAGCCCGATCGATGAACAGGTTGCCGGGATCACCAATCACCCAGGCGTTGTCGATAATGGCCTGGTACAACTCCCGGGCTTTGACCGTCCGGCTTACTTCATAGTCAACCATGTCATCGCTCGGTGTTGTTAGGCCCCACCGCAACTGGAAATCCCCGTTGTCCGCCACCGCTTGCATGAACTCATCGGTGAGGGCCACCGATAAGTTAAAGTTGGCGATCTTGCCCTCGACCGTCTTGCAAGTGATGAACTCCAAGATGTCGGGATGCGAAACCAGCATGACACCCATGTTGGCACCACGGCGGGTGCCGCCCTGGGCGATCTCGCCAAAAGCGGCGTCGAACACGCGCAGGAACCCGATCGGTCCCGAGGCTTTACCCATGCTCCGTTTCACCAAGGCGTCTTTGGGGCGAAGGTCATAGAACGGGAACCCCAGGCCGCCACCGCCTTGCTGAATCAACGCAGCCACCTTCATGGTCTCGAAGATGGATCCGCGGCCGCGGCCGAGATCATCGTCTAGCGGCAGAACAAAGCACGCCGCTAGCTGGCCCAACGGTGTTCCCGCCCCGGTCCAAGTGGGCGAGTTGGGCAGAAACGTCAGCGAACTGACGAGATCCTGATACCGCTTGGCTTGCTCCAGCCAGGCCAGCGAGTTGCCGGCCATCAGCTCTTCGAACGATGCTGTCGTCTTTCCCCTCGCTACCATCCAGTTGTAATGCCGGACGGCCATGCGGAAAGGAAAGTCGACTTCATCGCGATCTAGCACCTCCGCCGTGCCGGCCGAGTGGCCGCCGTAAAGGGCGTTGGGTGCCGCCACGTTCAGCGCCACCCGGATGATCGACTGACGTGGATCTTCACTGGGATTGCCGTCCTCGTCCTTGCGCGAATAGCGCAGGTCAAAGATCTCACGGGCGTTGAGACTGAGCGGCGGTTCTTTGGCCTGCTCCCAGTCAAACTGGCCGGCGATGGCCGACCGAATTCCTTGCAGTAAAGCCACGCTGACTTCGGACATTTCCCCACTCCTCCCGCCCACGCGGTCTCGTAGAACTCTGATTGTCAATGATCTAGCTCCCATCTTTAGGCGCTAGCCCCGCCGACCGCTCACGTGTCAGCGGGGTCAACCCCCAAACTTAGGCTGCCTTTTGCCTGCCCTTCAACTTCAATAATTCCGCTTCGAAGCTGGATAAATCGGCAAAGCTTCTATATACACTGGCAAACCGCACGTAGGCCACATCATCCAGGCTCATTAATTTAGTCATCACTAATTCGCCCACGCGCGTGGACGGAATTTCCGGCCGGCCCCAGCCGTGGACTTCACGCTCGATCTGGCCGATGACTTCCTCTACCAATTCGATCGAGATCGGCCGCTTTTCGCAGGCCCTATAAATGCCGGCGGCAATTTTGTCGCGGTTAAACAGCTCGCGCCGGCCATCCTTCTTTATAATGACTAAGTTCGGCAGCTCCAACCGCTCGTAAGTTGTAAACCGGTAGCCACAGCGCAAGCACTGGCGACGGCGGCGAATACTGGTGCCGTCTTCCAGGTCACGCGACTCGATGACTTTCGAGTCTAGATAATCGCAGTCTTTACACTTCACGGACTAAGTATCCCCCATATTTAGCGTAAGCACTATCTACTATAACGCTAATGGTAGCGGGGGTGTCAAGACTTTTTTAAAACTATTCGACTTTGCGGCGGATGAAGGCGGGGATGTCGAGGTCATCTTCATCAGCCTGCAGATCTTCTTTGGAAACTTTGGCTACTTCAATCTCGCGTTCAACCTTTTTGGCTTCCGCGCCGGCATTGGCTTCAGCTTCGGCAATCGTCTCCGACTTTGGTTCCTCGGGCTCAGGCTCAATGCTAGACAAGCCCGAAAAGCGGCGGCGGCTAAAAAAGCTGTCGTCGGATTTGTCGTCATCTAAGATCGATTCGGATTTAGCCGCGGCGGCTTCCACCGGCTGGTCAGCTGCCCCGTCAAAGGACTCATGGGCCGGCTCGTCAATAAACGGCTTGCGTCCACCTGTTACCACCGGGCTTTCAAACACCGGCCGTTGCGGCTCGCGGCTGCGTTTGGGCTCAAAACCAGTCGCCACGACCGTAATCTTGATTTCATCGTCCAGGCTTTCGTCCAACACCGCACCAAAGATAATGTTGGCGTCCGGGTCGACGGCATCGGTAATGGTTTTGGCGGCTTCATCAATTTCATGCATGCTCATATTGCGGCCGCCAGTGATGTTGAACAGCACGCCTTTGGCGCCATCAACACTAACTTCCAGCAGCGGTGAATCAATCGCCTGGCGGGCGGCTTCGATGGCACGGTTTTCCCCGGCCGCGCGGCCGATACCCATCAGGGCCGAGCCGGCGTTGCTCATAATGGCCTTCACGTCGGCAAAGTCTAGGTTAATCAAACCGTGGATCGTAATTAGGTCCGAAATGCCCTGCACCCCCTGGCGCAACACGTCGTCCACCACGCTAAAGGCGTCTAATAAGGTAGTTTTGCGGTCGATCATTTGCAGCAAGCGGTCGTTGGGAATGGTAATTAAAGTATCAACATTGTCTTTTAATTCCTCGATCGCCAGATCGGCATTGCGCTTGCGGCGATCACCCTCGAAGGTAAACGGGCGGGTAACAATCGCCACTACTAAGGCACCGGTTTCCCGGGCCGCGGCCGCCACTAACGGAGCTGCGCCGCCGCCGGTACCGCCGCCGGCACCAATTGTAATAAAAACCATGTCCGAGCCTTTGAGCATCTCGAATATGTCTTGCTCGCTTTCTTCGGCTGCCCGGCGCCCCACCGCCGGATCGGCTCCTGCCCCTAGACCACGCGTAGTCTCGCGGCCAATGTGAATTTTACGCGGCGCATGCGAATGGTGCAGAGCTTGGGCGTCGGTGTTAACCGCCACAAATTCAATGCCCTGAACTTTGGATTTAATCATGCGCTCGACGGCCGAAGAACCGCCGCCGCCAATACCGATTACCTTAATGCGGGCGAATGTTTCGACTTCCGGTAAAATCTCTGCCATAACGGCTGTAACTCCTTACCACAAATACCTACCTTAAAGATAAGTACAAAGCCCAGTATAGCGCGCACAAAAATTAGTGCAAGTTTTTTATACGACTTTTATTAATTATTTTACTGAACAAACTAATTGTTCAAACTGCTCCATCTCCCCACCCTTTCTCGCCGCGCTCCCTACCTCTTAACTCCCCCTCCACATGCGCGGGCCTTTGTTCTTTGCCCCAAAAACAACCGGTTCTTCAGCTTCGAAGACATAATCACCGGTGGCCCGCGACGATACCTCGCGGGCGAGGGCGAAAGAAGCTGAAGAACAAGAAAAACTTAGATTGGTTTGATGGCAGCAGGACAAGACAAGGGTCGGGCGGGTTGATTGGGCAAAGTTACGGCAATAAGTTCTTGAGCGTCTTTTTGATCTTTTCGACTGTTTGGCCCAGCCGCTGGTTGGCCCGGTCCACACTGCCCCCAAATTGCATGTTCTCCAGCATTAACCCCACCGGCGCGGCGTAAGCCGGGTCGCTAATGCGGTCGATAATACCTGTTAGCCCCTCTGGCCGGCCAATCACGACCGGCAAACCCAGCGCTTGCTTGGCAAACTCCTCGATGCCCGGCATATTAGCCCCGCCGCCAGTTAGCACCACGCCTCCGGGTAACAATGTGTCCTTACCAATCTGGCGCAGCTCGCGCCGCACCAGCTGAAAAATCTCATCTAACCTAGCCAGGGCAATGCGATTCAGCTCTTTTTTGGAAATTACCGTATCTTCGCCCTCCAGCTCTTCAATCCGCACCTTTTCATTGGCGCTGGACTTACTCAATCCGGCCTTAACATATTTCAATTTAATCTTTTCGGCTACGTCCACGTTGGTACGCAGGCCAATCGCCAGGTCGTTAGTAATGTGGGCCGCACCCACCGGCAAAATGTGCGAGTATAAAATGTCACCCTCTTCGTAAACAGCCAGCCCTGTCGTACCGCCGCCAATATCCACCACCGCCACCCCCAGTTCTTTTTGCCGCTTGGTTAATACCGCTTTAGCGGCCGCCAGTGGCACTAATACTTGACCTTCGATGTCGATACCGGCCTGATAAATACTGCGGTTTAAATTCTTAATCGCCGGGCTGGCGCCGGTAATAATGTGGGTGTCCACCTCCAGCCGTACGCCGTGCATGCCCACCGGATCTTTAATGTTGGTTTGACCGTCCACGGTAAAACTGCGCGGAAACACCTGCAAAATTTCGCGATTGGGCGGCAACTGCACGGCTGTAGCTGCCTCTTCGGCTCGGCGCAGATCTTCGGCCGTAATCTCTTGGTCAGCCCGCCCCACGGCAATGACGCCCTTGGAATTAAGACTTTCCACATGCGCCCCGTCAATGCTAATAGTGGCGCGGTCGATCGGCACACCGCTAATGCGCTCGGCCTCATCCACCGCCGCCGTGATCGAACTGACCGTCTCATCCACATCCACCACCACGCCCCGACGCATACCGCTGGTGGGTGCCACACCGACGCCGATGACGCTGGCCATAGTTTGGCCCTCTTCGAGCAGGCCAACAATGGCGCACACCTTGGTGCTGCCGATATCTAATCCAATGTAAACTTGTTCGTTCGGTTTGGCTGCCATTTCCAATCCATTATATGGGTTGCAGGTGTTAGGAGCAAGTAAGCGTAAGCGGCGTCAAGTCTGGGTCAAAATCTCGGCGCCAGTATCCGTCACCAACACCGTGTGCTCAAATTGGGCGGCTAGCGACCCGTCAGCGGTGTAAATTGTCCAGCCGTCGGTGCCAAAAACGATCTCGTGGCTGCCCAGGGTCGCCATCGGCTCAATCGCCAGGGTCATGCCGGCCTTCAATTGCATCCCCCGGCCAGCGGCGCCGTAATTGGGAATACTGGGATCCTCATGCAGCTGGTGCCCCACCCCGTGCCCCACCAAATCCTCCACCACGCCCAGCTTGGCAGCCCGCAGCACGGGCTCGACGGCACCAGAAATATCCCCAACTCGTGCCCCATCGCGCACCGCCGCGATGCCGGCCGACAGCGCCTTGGCAGTGGCCTGCACTAGTCGGCGGGCATCGGCGCTAATCTCGCCTACCCCCACCGTGATGGCCGCATCCGTTACCAAGCCATCGTATTCCACCCCAAAGTCAAAGTTCACGATGTCCCCCGCCTTAATTACCCGCGGCCCAGGAATAGTGTGCTGCAGTTCTTCGTTCACATTAATGCAGATCACGTCCGGAAAGCCTTTGTAACCTAAAAAGGCCGGCCGGCCGCCCAGTTTTTTGAGCTCCGTCCCAGCCAAATCCGCCAGTTCCTTGGTGGTGATGCCTGGCCGCAGCTGCCCGGTTAAATAGTCCAACACTTGGGCCAGCATCCGGCCGCCAGTGCGCATAGCTTTAATTTCGTCAGCCGTTTTAACTTGGTTAACCATTGACTGCCGCCTCGACCCGCGCTGCCACCTCACCCACCGTGCCCTCGCCGTCGACCTCGCGCAACAGTCCCAGCTGGCGGTAATAATCCAGCACTGGCATAACTTCTTGTTCTGTCTGCCAACGCCGCTTGAGGATTTCGGGCGTGTCATCGTTGCGGCCGCGCTTTAAATTGCGCTTAACCGCGTCCTCTTCATCAACATCAAGATAAATGACGGCCTGGACAGCCCTTCCTAACTGCTTGGACCTATCCTGCAGCCATTTGGCTTCGTCAAGCTTGCGCGTAAAACCGTCCAAAATGATCGTTACCTGCGGATTTATCGAGGAGATGGCTGGGTCCACCAAAGCGATGACGTCTTTTGATTCGGCCAGCCCACCGGGACGCATCTTAATTACGACTTGGTCGCGGTTAGTTGCTCGGATCAGCTCACCACTGTTAATATGCACACCGCCTAATTTTTTAGCTAAGATGTCAGCTTGGGTGCCCTTGCCGGCTCCCGGCGGACCCATGATAATAATCAGCGGCGCCACAACAGCCCCAAAATGTACGGCCAAAAGATAGTCACACC
>CAZHSX010000022.1:0-8384 GCA_964535275.1 uncultured Candidatus Saccharimonadales bacterium | reverse complement strand
CGTTTGAGCTTGCAGGACGGTATTAACTCTCTGCGTATCATGGCCAAGAATAAGTTGGGCAAGACCACGATCGTGAACCGTAGTATTTTGGCGCATTTACCCAAGCTGAACCCGGCTGACACAGCCGTGCCGGCGGCGGTGTTTGATGGGGTGGCGGTGAGTATTAGCATCAAAGATGCGGCTACGGCGCTGACAGTGACGGTGGATGGGCAGGAGGCGTTTAAGGGCACGATGTTGGCGGGCACCACGCAGTTATTTAAAGGGACGGGGCGAATTGTGATTACTACCGGTAACGCCGGGGCGACGAGTTTGACCATTACCAACACGGTGGTGGCGGGGAAGGTGATTAGTCCGCTGGGCGGCAGTGGCGAGGTTAAACGCGACCTGATATTTGCCAAAGACACTGTGGTGCAATAGAAAACGCTTGACAGTTCGGGATATGTTCGGTTATTATCGTTCTACAGATAATAAAAGGACATGTTAGAATGGCAACAGCAGTTTTAGAGAAGGAAGTCGTGAAACCGCAAGGCAATGATAAGTCCGCCAAATTAAAGGCTGTAGAGCTGGCCGTCGCTCACATCGAAAAGCAATTTGGCCAAGGCGCGATTATGAAGCTGGGGGAAGGCCACAAGATTGATGTGGAAACCATCCCGTCGGGCAGTTTAAGCTTGGACCTGGCGCTGGGCGGGGGAATCCCCAAGGGCCGGATTATTGAGATTTACGGGCCGGAGTCCAGCGGTAAAACTACTTTGGCTTTACATGTGCTGGCCGAAGTGCAAAAAACTGGCGGGTTGGCGGCCTTTGTGGACGCCGAGCATGCTTTGGATCCAGAATACGCCGCCAAAATCGGCGTTAAACTGCCCGATCTACTGATTTCCCAACCCGACACCGGCGAGCAGGCGCTGGAAATTACCGAAACCTTGGTGCGGTCACAAGCCGTGGACGTGGTGATTGTCGACTCGGTAGCAGCACTAGTACCGCGGGCCGAAATTGAAGGCGAAATGGGCGACAGCCACATGGGTTTGCAGGCGCGGCTAATGAGTCAGGCCTTGCGCAAGTTGACGGGTGTAGTCAGCAAATCCAAAACCACTGTCATTTTTATCAACCAATTGCGGATGAAGATCGGTGTCATGTTCGGCAACCCCGAAACCACCGCCGGCGGCCAGGCGCTTAAATATTACGCGTCGGTCCGCTTGGACATTCGCCGCACCGAGCAAATCAAAGACGGTGATGCCGTAATCGGCAACCATGTGAAGGTGAAGGTAGTAAAAAATAAGGTGGCGGCGCCGTTCAAAGTAGCTGAATTCGACATTATGTATAACGAAGGCATCTCGGCGGCCGGTGATCTGATCGATTTGGCCGTTAAGCATGAGCTGGTAGCCAAAAGCGGGGCGTGGTACGAATACAACGGCGAAAAGATCGGCCAGGGCCGTGAAGCCGCTAAACAATTCCTGAAAGACAACCCCAAGGTGTGCAAGGAAATCGAAACCGCCATCCGTAAGCAAGCCGCGACCGCTGTCTAGCCGTCATGGCGACGATCACCAAGATCGCGCGGCAAAAGCAGCGGCCCGATCGTTATTCCATCTTCGTCGACGGCAAGTTCAGCTTTGGTCTGACCGACCTGGAACTGTCGACCAGCGGGCTGCGCGAGGGGGCGGAGCTAGCCGAGGAGGAAGTTGAACAGTGGCAGGGGCAGGCCCAACAATCCAAAGCCTATGATCGGGCGATTAATTACCTTAGTTTTCGCCAGCGTTCAGCCCGAGAAATTAGTGATTACCTGATCAAAAAAGACTTCGCGCCTGAACAAATCAAAGCTGTCGTCGGGCGATTGCAGCAAGCCGGCTTAATCAGTGACGCTCAGTTTGCTGCCAGCTGGGTAGCCGACCGCCAAGCCACCAACCCCCGTAGCAAGCGCCGGCTACAGCAGGAGTTGCGCACCAAAGGCTTGGATGCCGATGTCATCGAACATGCATTGGCTGAAGTCAGTCCCGAGGACGAGCGGACGGCCATCACGCGGATTGCCCAAAAAAAACTGACCCAGTCCAAATTTCGTCAGGATCAGCGCAAGCTAATTAGTTATTTAGTTGGCCAAGGCTTTAGCTACTCTGCGGTCAGAACTGTTCTAGAAGAGTTAGGCGGTAGCGAACAGGCGATAAGCTAACGCAAAAGCGGCCAAAAGAAGCAACAATATCACTCTCACAAACCTCTTATTGTGTTCAGCATAGCTTAAGCGGTACCGATGTACAAGTATTTTAGGCGGTTGGCTCGGCTGGGGTGCCAACAGCCAGCGCTGCTTCCGCTACCGAAGCGTCCGCCACCACGATTTTACCAGGTTTAACGTCAATAATTTGGGCTCGGTCGATAATCAAATCTTGGCGCAGTAAGCTGACATAAAACGGCCGGTGCACATACAGTTTTTGCAATAAATGGGTTTGCAAATTAATGGTATAGTCAGCTACTTTGCCAAGTTTGGTGCCAGATTCGTTCACCACGCTGCAGCCCGGCAAGCGAAACTTTTGCTCCAATATCGGTGCCAAGCGCACAATTTCGGCTGGGTCTTCGATTTCGCCCTCGTGGTCAATGAGGATGGCGTTGGTGGCCAGCTGGCGGATGTCGCGTATTAAAATCACCGCCGGTTTGGCGCTGCGGCGCAGCGGCTGCACCCTTAACGCCAGCACCTCTAATTTGGCTGGATCCAACAGCGGCTCGCCGGTGTTGGCGATGGTTTGGCCGGTTTGCAGACTGACCACAGGCAGATCCTTAATCTTGCTGGCGATAGCATACATAAGCTAAGTTTAAAGTTAAAAGTCGAAAGTATAAAGCTGTTGACCACACCGGTCAAACCAGATAGAATAACCGGGATATTAACCGCTCTCCGCCACGGCGGACGGCATAATCCCGCCACTAGCGGGACATCCCACGGAGTAACCAAGTGCGAACCTACGAACTAGTGGTGCTATTGCACCCAGATCTGGAAATTGATGCCGACGCGCCGATTGCCAAGATCGAAAAATTAATTACCGCCGCTGACGGCAAAGTAACCAAGCGCGACAACTGGGGCAAAAAGCGTCTGGCCTATGCTGTTAAAAAGCAGGATTTTGCCGTTTACGTTTATTTTGAGATTCAGATTGACCCCAGTAAAGTGCGCCAGCTCGAAGCCGCTTTGCTGATTACTGATGAAGTTATGCGCCATTTAATTGTGACTCACGAAGCGCCGGCCAAACCGGCTGTTAAATCTAAAGCCAAGGCTGTCGCCGCGGCAGGGGAGGACAAATAATGGCCCGAAGTTTTAACCAAGCGATTATTATGGGTAATTTAACCCGCGACCCGGAACTGCGCACCACGCCGGGCGGGCAGTCGGTGGCGTCGTTTGCGGTGGCTACCAACCGCAGTTGGCAGGACGCCAGCGGCGAAAAAAAGGAAGCCGTGGATTTTCACGAGGTAGTGGCGTGGGGCAAGCTGGGGGAGCTGGCCAACCAATACCTGAGCAAAGGTCGCAAAGTGTTGGTGGTGGGGCGTTTGCAAAATAACAGCTGGGAAAAAGACGGCGTTAAGCGCACCCGCACCGAGATTATTGCCAGCGACATCAGCTTTTTGGACAGTCGCGGTGCAGACGGCGCGACCGGAACCGGCTCCAGTATTGGTACCGACCGACCGGCTCCGGAAGCCGAAAACCAAGATCCCGACGCCAAGTCTGACGCCAAAACCAAAAAGGCCAAGAAGTCGGATGACGTGGTGATTGAAGACTTGGACGAAAAAGATGACATTAACCTAGACGAGATTCCGTTCTAATGGCTTATTACAGTAAAAAAATCTGCAAGTTCTGCGCCGAACACATCGACTTTGTCGATTACAAAGACATTAAGCTTTTGCAGCGCTATTTGAACAGCTACGGCAAAATCGAATCGCGTAAACGTAGCGGTAATTGTATGAAGCACCAGCGCATGGTGACCACCGCCCTTAAGCGAGCTCGCCATCTGGCATTACTGCCGTTTGTCGTTCGCTAAACAGGCAAGTCGCACAAAATATGTATTCAATCAGCGATTTAAAAAAAGAAGTACTCATAACGCTGGACGGCGTGCCGTATCGCGTAGTGGATTCCCAGCATGTCAGCCTCGGTCGCGGCGGGGCGGTGATGCGCACCAAGCTCAAGAACCTGTTAACCGGTAACGTGCTGGAACGCACCTTCCGGGCCTCGGAAAAAATCGAGGCGGCCGATATCGAACGCCGTACCATGCAGTTTTTATACCGTCAGGGCAAGCAAATGACCTTTATGAATCAGCAAACTTTTGATCAGGAAACCATCGAAGCTGACAACTTGGGCGACCAAGCTGCCTGGCTGCCGGAGGGGAGTGAGGTAGGATTGCTGAACTACCAAGGTAAAATTATCGGTGCCGACCTACCCAACAACGTGTTTTTGAAAGTGACCAAGGCCGAACCGGGTGCCCGCGGCAACACGGCGACTGCAGCATTGAAACCGGCTGAAGTTGAAACTGGCCAACAGGTGATGGTGCCGATGTTTATTAGCGAAGGCGACGTCATAAAAGTCGACACCCGCAGCGGCCAATATCTCGAACGTCAGAAGTAACGCCGATTGTTTGCTGGTAAGATAAGACCATGAAAGTTACTGTCGCCATCCCCAGTTACAATGGGCTGACATTTTTGCAGAAAATCCTGCCGTCATTACGCGGCCAGGGCTTTGACCAGATCTACGTGTTAGACGACGCTTCGACCGACGACAGCCTGAAATGGCTGAAAACCCAGGCGGATGTTCAAGTAATCGAGGGTAAACAAAATGTCGGCCCGACCGCCAACCGCAATCGGATTTTGCCGGTCGTGAAAGATGACATAATTTTGTTTTTGGATGCTGACGTTCAGATTATCGGCTCGGACATTGCCGCCAAAATCAGCCGCCATTTTTCTGATTATTCCAACCTGGCGGTGGCCGGCACGTTGGTTTTATCCGAACAAGACGCGCCGATGTGGTTCAATTGGGGTTACGATACCACCCCGTGCCGAGATTTTGTAACCGAAGTTTTAAACCGCAAAGCGCTGGCAAATTGGAATAAGCCTAGGGTGATGAAATGGGTGCGTCGGTTGGCGCGCGGCCGGGTGGGCCATTTTGAGCCGGTGCAGGATAGAGAAGTGGATTGGGTGGTCGAGATGTTTTTTGCGGTTCGGGCGGATGTTTTTCAAAAACTCAGTGGTTTTGACGAGGGCTTCCAGCGCTTTCACGAGGGGCCGGATTATTGCAAACGGGTTAGAAGTGCTGGCTACAGTGTGCGCTTTTTTACCGACATCCAAGTCAAGCACTTAGATATGCATACTGGCAGTGAAGCCGAAAGAAGAAAGGCTATGCGGCTGTCCAATCTATACTGGGCCGAGAAATATTACAACTGGTTCGACAAGCTAGCTGTTCGAATGTTCGAAAAAATCGAAGCCAAATTGCTTAGACATTAAACTTAAATTCCACCACGTCGCCGTCGCGCATCACGTAATCGCGGCCTTCCAGCCGGACTTTGCCGGCGGCTTTGGCAGCTGACTCTGAGCCGGCGGCGGTTAAGTCGTGGTAGCTGACCACCTCGGCCTTAATAAAGCCCTTTTGAAAGTCGGTATGAATGACGCCGGCGGCTTCAGGGGCGGTGGCGCCTTTTTTAATCGTCCAAGCCCGTACCTCTTTGGGTCCGGCCGTCAAAAAAGTTTGCAATCCCAAGGTTTTAAAGCCGGCTTGGGCCAATTGACCCAGCCCCGAACTATCTTGACCCAACGACCGTAATAATTCACTAGCTTCGGCTTCGGGCAGTTCTGCCAGTTCGGCTTCGATTTTGGCACACAAGAAGATCGCCGCGGCGGGGGACACTAACCCTGCCAATGCCTGCTGGCGAGCCCGATCCTGTAGGCCGGCTTCGTCGACATTAAACACATAAATAATTGGTTTAGCCGACAGTAAATTCAGGTCATTCGGCAGTTCAGTGGCATCGATTGGTCGCCCGGCATCCAAATCTTGGCGCGTCCGGTGGGCGGCTTCCAATTCGGGCCGCAATTTTGGGTCACCCTTGGCGTCGGACTCCAGTTTGGGCAAGCGTTTTTCTAGGGTTTGCATGTCAGCCAGGGCCAGCTCGGTACGAATGGTGTCGATGTCAGCCTGGGGATCAACTTTGCCTTCGACGTGGGTCACATTGGGGTCATCAAACGCCCGTACCACTTGGCAAATCGCTTGGCATTCGCGAATGTGAGACAGGAATTGGTTGCCCAAGCCCTGGCCCTCGGCCGCGCCGCGCACCAAGCCGGCGATGTCGACAAAGGTGACGACAGCCGGAATAATCTCGGATGTCGGGTAAAGTTCGTGCAGCTTAGCCAGCCGCCCGTCCGGCACCGGCACAATTCCCACATTGGGCTCAATGGTGGCAAATGGGTAGTTAGCCGCCAAGACGTTGTTTTTGGTCAGGGCGTTAAATAGGGTCGATTTGCCCACGTTGGGCAACCCAACAATGCCAATAGATAAACTCATTAGGTCATTTTAGCAAACTATACGTTGGTCTAGTCGCTTATGCTCGTAGTTTTACAGGTTTGGTGGTACGATTGCATTGATTGCAAACAGGTTCACTGACAACCGAGAGGAGGGGAAATGAAGCACCGCTGGTGGATGATGACGGCTTTAGTGTTGTCGGCTACGCTGTTAGCGTCAGTCGCGGCCCGGGCTGATGGTGCGGCGTTCGATATTTCGATCGCCCAACCGATTCTGCCGAGCGGTGCGACGCTCGGTTCGGTCAGTAGTGTTACTGGCACCACTGCCGGCTACGACGGCACAGGACCATGTACCGATGACGCTAACCCGAATGGCTATCCGCATGCGGCGGTTTACAAAGTTGGGTCGGACGTCCGGCGCTACTTGGAACTGGCGGCCACGGATGACCTGGCCGGTTCGTTGTCGCTGTGCCAAGTGGCACTTTACAACGGCAACCTGACAGATCCCTTTGATGCCGCCCAGCGCCAAGCCGATCTGGTGGCGCAAAGTACAGATTGCGCGGCGACTGCGGCTTGCGGCCTGGCCAACTGGCTGGACGGGGGCCAGACCTACTACGTAGTGTTTTGGTCGACTCCGGCCCCGCCGCCACCACCCACACCGTCACCCTCGGACAGTCCCTCGGCTTCACCCAGCGACACGCCATCAGCGTCACCCAGCGACACGCCGCCGCCCGGCCCAACCGACGCCAACTTTAGCTATGACGCTAAAGTGCGGCAGCCGTTGCGGCTGGCAATTCGACTGGCCGGTTATCGTATCTTCGACGAGTGTACCCACTACTACGAGGTGATTAATGGCCGTACTTACGCCGTGACAGCGACTTCGAGCCCGGCGGTCAGCGGCACGGCGGTGTATACCTTCCAGTACAAGTCCAGCTCGGGCCACTGGCGGCCGTATTCGACACACCGGCGCACGATGTCTAGTGGCACGGCGGTGTTTGAGGGCACGGGATCGTCGAGCGGGAGGCGGCGGGTGTTCGTGGACTTTGAAGCTACTGCTACGGCGTTGGCCACCCGGTCGTCAGTTTTGTATCACAACTTTGTATCACCCAAGTGGAGCCACTACTCGGGCGGGGGATTGAAGTTGGCCACGCCAGCCTACCAGCAGCAGCACCCGCTCAGCTGTGAGGCTGCCAGTTTCCGGATGGCGCACAATTACTTCGGCCACAACATCGCTAGTTACGACACCAGTGTCTACAACGTCACCGGCTGGGACAAGCATCGGCCGAACGTGAACGGCGGCTGTGATCCCAACCGCGCCTTTTGCGGCAACGTCGATGACGGCTACATCATGCGTACTGGATATGGTATCCATTACGGTCCCATCGCTCGTGCCGCCACTTGGTATACGCGGTCCAATGGCACTGCTTGTCGGCCGGCTTATACGCTGTCAGGGTCAACCTACAGCTGGAAAAATATCGCCAGGTCCCTGAACAACGGCTGGCCAGTAGTGGTGTGGGGTGCTCACAAAGGCAGTTCCGGCATCTACCGTTACACGTGGAGGGCTTGGGACGGCGTATATGTGGTGGCTTACAGCGTGGAGCACACCTGGACGGTGGTGGGTTTCCACGGATCGACGTCACATCCCAGCAGTTTCGTGATTACCGATCCGGCCCACGCCTCGACTAGTACCGTCAGCCTCTCGAGCTTCTACGCTTTCGTGAAGTACTTCAAAACGGCAGTTGTAGTTCGAGGGTAACAAGCAACTTTGAGCCCGGCATCCAGCCGGGCTCTTAAATTTGAGCAATCCTGGTTGCGAGGACAGCATAAGTGTTTTATACTGCGGCCAATGGGATTAATGGGTGGATTTATAGAGTTGTGTCGATACTAAGGCGAAACAAAGTTTTATTGTGGGCGAT
>CAZHSX010000021.1:6298-8421 GCA_964535275.1 uncultured Candidatus Saccharimonadales bacterium | reverse complement strand
CGGTTTGGCATTAGCTACGTGGATGAGAGGGGTGCTAAGCAAACGCCGGTATTAATTCACCGGGCTCTGAACGGCACCTTTGAGCGCATGCTGGGGATTTTGATCGAGCATTACGCCGGCGCGTTCCCGCTGTGGCTGGCGCCCGAGCAAGTGCGGGTAGCGACGGTGAATGATTCGGCAGCGATTATTAAATTTGCGGCCGAGCTGGTGAAAGAACTTAAGACGGCCGGCCTACGGGCGATGCTGGATGAGTCCAGCGAGAGCGTGGGCAAAAAGATTCGCGCCGCCGAGCTGGCCAAGGTGCCATACACGCTGGTGATTGGCGAGCAAGAAGTTAAGTCGGGCCAAGTTAAACCGCGGGTGCATGGGTCGAAAGCCGACGCCAAGCCAGTGGAAATTGCCGAATTTGTTAAAACTTTATCCCTCGAATCCGCCAGCCGCAGTTCTAAACTTAGCCAGTAAGTGAAAGCCGAATCAAAATTTAAGCAGGACGTTTATGCCGTGGTGGCCCGGATTCCGCGCGGGCGGGTGATGACTTATGGGCAAATCGCGGCACTGTGCGGACATCCGCGGGCGGCACTAGTCGTCGGCCAAATTGCGCACTGGGGGCCGCTGGAGCTGCCGTGGCAGCGCGTGGTCCACAAAGACGGTAAATTGGCCGGTGGCCACAAACGGCGGTTACGAGGCGCATAAGCGGGATGTAGAAGCCGAGGGAATTAAAGTCGACGCCAATTATCGCGTGGTGGGAATGGAAAGATTACTGTGGTGGCCGAAAAGTTAGTTGCCATTATCGGCCCCACCGCCAGCGGCAAATCAGGTCTGGCGGTGGATTTAGCACGAAAATTTGACGGCGAAATTATTTGTGCTGACTCGCGCACGATTTACAAAGGCATGAACGTCGGCACCGCCAAGCCGACGGCGGCCGACCGGGCGGCGGTGCCGCATCATTTGTTAGACATTTTGGAGCCCAACCAGAGTTTTAGCGTCGCCGAATTTAAAGAACGGGCCAATACTGCCATTGCCGACGTCCGCCGGCGGGGAAGGCTACCGATTTTGGTGGGCGGGTCGGGCTTGTACATCAACGCTGTGGTTTACGACTACCAATTTCCGGCTGGCCCGGCCAATAAATTGCGCGAGGAGCTGCAGGGACTATCCTTGCCGGCATTGGTGGAACGACTGCAAACTTTGGATCCCGATGCCGCCACCACCATCGATTTAAACAACCCGCGGCGGGTGATTCGGGCGATTGAAACCGCCGGTTTGCCCCGCCAAAAACGGCCGGAACTGATGCCCGCCATGATGTTGGTAGGACTCAATCCTAATCTGGAAATGCTGGAAAAAAAAATTGTTCAACGCACCCAAATGATGTTGGACGCCGGGCTGGTGGAAGAAGTCCGAGGGCTGGTGCAAAAGTACGGCGCCGACTGCGAACCGTTTAACAGCGTGGGCTATCGCGAGACAATTGAATTTATAAACGGGGCGATTAAAGAGGCGGAACTAGCAGGGCTAATTAGCCTGCACACCCGCCAACTGGCCAAACGCCAGCTGACTTGGTGGCGCCGCGATCCCAACATTGTCTGGGCGCAAGGTATAATCTAGCTATGCCAACAATTTTGACGGTTTGGATTGCCAAGTTTATCGCCGCCTTTTTGCGTGCGACTGGAAAGGGCGGCGGCGGCGCGTTGCCGGGGTTGGTGGCAGAGAAATTAGACCGCAAAATCCTGGCCAAACTGGCCAAGCGGTTGCCAGAGGGCAGTATTATCGTTACCGGCACCAACGGCAAGACGACAACTACCAAAATGCTGGGAGAAATTTTGACTGGCCAGGGACGCCAATTAGTCACCAATAAAACGGGATCAAACTTAAGCCGGGGGCTAATTTCGGCACTGATAGCCGACAGTGATTGGCGCGGCCGGCCGCGGGCCAAGCGGGGATTGTTCGAAGTCGACGAGGCGGCCGTGCCGGGGGTATGCGGGGCCATTAAACCTAAAGCTATCGTGGTTTTAAACCTGTTCCGCGACCAGCTGGACCGCTATGGCGAGCTAGATAAAACCGCCGGTTTAATCGGACAGGGGATCGTGCAAAGCCCGTCCGCCAAAGTGATTTTAAACGCCGACGATCCG
>CAZHSX010000021.1:0-6198 GCA_964535275.1 uncultured Candidatus Saccharimonadales bacterium | reverse complement strand
CCGATCGTGATTGCCCATTTGTATCCGGCCGAAATGAACATTTACGGCGACCGCGGCAACGTTTTAACTTTGCGCCGGCGGCTGGAATGGCGAGGATACGAAGTTGAGATGCGGCCGGTGGAGGTAGGCGATAAGTTTGATTTTACGACCGCTGATCTGGTGTTCGGCGGCGGCGGCCAAGACCGCGGACAACTGGTGATTGGCGCTGATTTATTAAAGCGCGGTGACAATTTGCGCCAGGCCGCCGAAGCCGGCGTGGTGATGCTGACCATTTGCGGCACTTATCAACTATTTGGTCGCGGTTTTAAAACCGCCGACGGGCAAAAAATTCCCGGCATTGGCATTTTCGATGCCGCCACGGCCGCGTCCCAACATCGTATGATCGGCAACATCACGATTGAGAGCCCCTGGGGCCAGCTGGTGGGATTCGAAAACCACAGCGGTGAAACTCGGCTGGAGGCCGGGCAGGCCTCGCTAGGGCGGGTCACCAAAGGCTATGGCAATAACTACCATGATCGCCAGGAGGGGGCAGTGAAAAATAACGTTTACGGAACTTATTTGCACGGGCCAATCCTGCCCAAAAATCCGGCCTTGGCCGACCACTTAATTTTGACGGCCCTGAAGCGTCGAGGGATTAACGAGCTCAAACCCCTAGACGACAGCCTGGAACTCCAAGCCGCCGCCATCGCCGCTAGCCGTCCCCAGTAACTCAAAACCGCCCTGGCGGGGCGGCTTGAGGTTTTGTGTATCACCTATAACAAATAGATCATTCTAGTCGCGCTTTAGACCCTTGCTGACGTGGTCAATCCAGTCTTTGGCCGCGTCTTTACCGCCCAAGCCAAAGGCCAGGCCGGCCGCGATGGCTAAAGCCGCCACGATCCCGGTAAAGAGCTGCGCAAAGAACAGGGTGTTCACGCCTAGTTGCGCCAGAGCCGTGAAACTTACCAGCGTCAAAATTGCCCAACGCGAAACGTTGCTAGCCATTTTGGCGGTACTAGCACCGGCGACGCGCAAGGCGTCACGGACCACTCGGGCAGTCAAATCGGCGATCACAATGCCGACGAATACTACTACGGCTGCCACAAAGACGTTCGGCAGGTAGCGCAGTAAACGGTTAACGATGTCGCTAATTTGCTCGAGGTGGGCGATAGCTAGAGCTTGGAGCAAGAAGACGATTATGAAAAACCATTTCACTAAGTCGCCAATTAGCTCGGCCCAGTCGTATTTACCGGCAAAAACGGTGGTTAATCGTGTGCGCTGGGCTAGCTGGCCAAGTTTGATGGCCCGTAGCACCCGCACCACGATCTCTTTCAGTATGTAGCCGACAATTACGCCGATTACCAGTACCACAATCGCCGCGATGGCAGCCGGAACGCCGGCAATGACGGTGTTAACGGCTTGGCGCACACCGTCGGAAACCGAGGTGGTCCAAATCGATAAACTACTGTCTGCGAATATCATTCATATCACCCCCTTCCCTCGTAAGGTTATTCTCAGTATAAACCACTTATGCTCGGGGATGTCAAATCTGGTGTCTTGCATCGCCGGGGTGCGGCCATTATGCTTAAGGTTGAAATGGCAAAAGGCCCGGAGCGTAAAATTTTTTGGCCGGTCGGCGCGACTGGCTTTATGATGCGCCCCCGCCAGCGGGTTAGCCGGTTTTTGCGCATCCTGGGGCCGGGGCTCATTACCGGCGCGGCCGACGACGATCCGTCCGGCATTGCCACTTATTCGCAAACCGGCGCCCAGTTTGGCTACGGCCAGTTGTGGACGGTGCTGTTTTTATTGCCGCTGATGACGGCGGTGCAGGAGGCTTGTGCTCGCATTGGGGCCGTGACGGGGCAGGGGCTGGCGGCTAATGTTAAGGCCCATTACAGCCGGCGGGCGCTATACGCGGTGGTGATGTTGGTGGTGGCGGCAAATATCATTAACATCGGTACTGATTTAGGTGCCATGGCAGCCGCCACTCAGCTGGTTTTGCCTTGGCCGTTCACATTGATCGCGCTGGTGTTTGTGGGCGCCATTTTGCTGGGTGTGATCTTTACCTCATACCGTACCTACGTGCGGCTGTTGAAATGGTTGGCACTGGCACTGTTAGCCTACCCGGCCACCGCCATTATTGTCGGTCAAAACTGGGGGCAGGTGCTGCGGGCAACCTTTAGCTTTCACTTCGAATGGAGCAGCGCCTATTTGTACATGATTGTGGGCGTATTAGGCACGACGATTTCGCCGTATTTGTTCTTTTGGGAGGCATCGGAGGTGGTGGAAGAGGAAATTGCCGAGCACCGCTTGGCCCAGGGCGGCGGTACGCCGCGGCTGTCGGCCCGCTTTTTGCGCAACCTGCGGCTGGATAACGCCGTAGGAATGATAGTGTCGCAGTTGATTATGTTTTTCATCATCATCACCGGCGCGGCAGTGCTGCACCAAGCCGGGATCACTGACATTAAAAGCGCCGCTGATGCCGCCCGGGCACTGGAACCATTGGTCAAAGGCTTCCCCAATGCCGGGTTGGCGGCCAAGCTCATTTTTGCCAGCGGTATCGTGGGGCTAGGGTTGCTAGCGGTGCCGGTATTGGCCGGCTCGGCCTCGTATGCATTAAGCGAGGTGATGGGCTGGCGCGAGGGGTTGTTCCGCAAATTCGCTAAAGCTCGCGGCTTTTACATCGTGATAATTATCTCGACTTTAATCGGCCTGGGCATTAATTTTGTCGGCATTAATCCGGTTAAGGCGCTAATTTTTACGGCCGTGTTTAACGGCGTGGCGGCGATACCGCTGGTATTTTTAATCGCCAAACTAAGCAGCCGCGCCGACATCATGGGCGAGCACGCCAGCGGCCGATTATCCCGAATTTTACTGTGGTTGACCTTTGCCGCTATGGCACTGGCGGCGGTGGCGATGTTCGCAACGATCGGGCGGGGATAAATTTAGTCGTCAGTCTTTACAGCCAAAAACTAGACTGGAATTAATTTATCCAAAACCTATTGCTTTAGGTTTGGATTTGGTATAATTTGCTCAGAATTGAGACGAGGGAAAAGGGGTAAAATGTTCGAGCAACTATTTGGCTCAAAGACGCGCGTTAAACTGCTGAGTTTGTTTTTAAACAACCCCGGCCGCAGTTATTACGTGCGCGAAATCACCCGCAAAATCGACGAGCAAATCAACTCGGTGCGCCGAGAGCTGTCGAATTTGCTTTCGATCGGCATCATCAAAAGCGAAGGCGCCAACAATCGTTTGTACTACGAAGTTAACCAAAAATATCGCTATTATGGCGAACTGCGTAGCGTCTTTAGCAGCATTCCGGTTAAGACCAAAGCCCTGAAAGAAACCAAAGAAGAAGACCAAATTACCCGCAAGCTGCGTGCCACCGGCACGGTCGAACTGGCCTTTCTAACTGGCGTGTTCGTGCGCGGTTCTAGCACCAACATCGATTTGTTTTTGGTGGGTGACGTCAACCGCGCCCGCGTGTCCAAAGTCGTCAACGAGCTTGAAAAAGAGCTGGGCCGGGAGCTGAACTACACCATTATGACGCCGTCGGATTTTCGTTACCGCCAAAGTCTGAACGACCGCTTTTTGTCTAACATCATGGAGTCAAAAAAGATTGTGTTAGTCGATGACGGCGACAACGAGCCCCTGCATCATACTAATTTGCCGTTGCCCGAAGGCGCTGAGGCGGTGGCCGTGAAGGCCGAACCGACGGGCGAGGAAGTGACCGTGCCCTTCGACGCCGCTAAGGACGTACCAGTGGCCGAAGCGGTTGAGGAAGAGCGCTAATGGACATTACTTATTTGGGGGGCGGTTCAGTGAAGCTGGCCGGTAAGGGACTGACGATAGTGAGCGATCCGGCTGACGCCAAAACCGCGGCCGATGTGGTATTGGCCACTAATCCTGGTGTTAAAGCCGCCGGCGAAGCCATGGTGATTGACGGCCCCGGCGAATACGAGGTCAAGGGGGCTATGATTACCGGCGCGCCGGCCGGTAAAAGCACAGTTTACGCTGTCGAAGTGGATGATGTGACGGTGGGAATTGTGGGTAAAGTTGATCAGCTTGGCGACCAACCGGTTGAGGCCTTGGGTCAGGTTGATGTGTTGGCCGTAGACGCCACGGATGCGCCGGCAGCTGCCAAAATCGTCAGCCAGCTAGAGCCAAAATATGTGATTCCGGTTGGCGGCGATACGGCCGCCTTTCTGAAAGAAATGGGCGCCAATCCGGCGCCGGTGCCGAAATTAAAACTGACCGGCAAAGATTTGCCGGAAGAAACTACGGTTGTAGTTTTAGAAGCGACGAAGTAATTATTTAGCGGCGACGGTCGGGTTTTGATCCTGCGTGATCGACCCGGCTTCTTTTTTCTGGTACTTGGCCAGAGTGCGCAGGCATTGGGTGCAAATTTTAACTTGAATACGGCTAGACCCCAGCGTAATGTACTGGCGCTGGAGATTGGGCTTCCAGACCTTCTGCGTCTTGCGCTCCGAAAAGCTGACGTTGTGGCCGTATTGCTTGCCCTTGCCGCAGATGTCGCACTTGTATGCCATATTGACCTGATTAAAACTAAGTTATTGTATCTGAAATAGTTTTTCGCGTCAACGCAAACGCGGTACAATAAAACCAATGCAAATTGCTTACTTACTAATTGCCCTAGTGCTGGCCCTAACTCTGCACGAATTCGCGCACGCCCTGGTGGGTGATTGGCTGGGTGATACCACGGCTAGGCAGGCGGGGCGGCTGACCCTGAACCCAGCGGCTCATATTGACCCGTTTATGACCTTGTTATTGCCGCTACTTTTAATCGTCACCGGCTCGCCGGTGGTGTTTGGCGCTGCCAAGCCAGTGCCGTTTAATCCTTGGGCGGTGCGCTGGGGCAAATGGGGTGCGGCGCTGGTGGCGGTAGCCGGCCCGCTGACCAACCTGTTGTTGGCGGTGTTTTTTGCCCTTTGGTTGCGGATTTTTAATCTGTCGGGCGCGGCCCAAGTGTTTGTGCCAATTATTACCGTTAATGCCGCCTTTTTTGTTTTTAACTTGATTCCGTTCCCGCCGTTGGATGGTTCACGGATTTTGTATGCCGTAGCACCGGCACCACTGCGGGACATAATGGACCGCATCGAGCGTATCGGCATTGTGGCCGTGTTTATCTTTTTATTCGTCGGTTTTCGCTTGCTACAGCCATTTATTATCGCCGCCGTCGGTGCGATTTTAAGGCTGCTGATTCCTGGCTTGACCGGCTTGCAATAGCACTTGCTATAATAAGGCCAACTCTGCGACACCGGCACCTTGGCCATTTTCCTTGTTAAGAATCTTTCGGGAGCTCAAGATTGCCGTTCGCCGTGGCGAACTGGTTGAGAGCACCCACCTGTCTAACGGCAGGGAAAGATCGGCCAAACGGCGCCGTGAAGCGGAGCTGACTCATCTATCATCTAGCGCTATGACGCAAACCAAGCTATGCTGTTTGCGTCATTAATTTAACGGGGTGTGGCGCAGTTGGTAGCGCGCATGCATGGGGTGCATGAGGTCGCAGGTTCAAGTCCTGTCACCCCGACCAAGTATTAAGGAATTATATGCAATCGCTAGGTGCCAAAATCGTCAGTTTTGAAGAACTGGAAGCCCTGCGGCCCAGGCTGGGTAAAATTGTGGCCACCAGCGGCGGTTTTGACCCGATTCACCCCGGTCACATCAGCTGTATTGTCGAGAGTAAAAAGCATGGTGATACCCTGGTGGTGATCGTTAACGGTGATAACTTTTTGCAAACCAAAAAGGGCAAGCCGTTTCAGGACTTGGCCACCCGCTGTATGATTGTCAGCTCGCTGCGCGGAGTTGATTACGTGGTGCCGTTTGAGATAGAGAACGACCAGACAGTTAATGTTGCACTGGCTAATATCCGTCCGCACATCTTTACCAAAGGCGGAGACCGGACCGACGCCGGCAACATTGCCGAGTGGCAAACCTGTCAGCAACATGGGATTGAGGTAGTGACGGGAGTCGGCTTAAGCAAGCTATGGTCCAGTAGTAATTTTTTGAAAGAGTGGGAAGCCCACGTGCTACAAAACAACTAATGCATTACGAAGAGCTCAAGATTTTTACCGACGGAGGATCGCGCGGAAATCCAGGTCCGGCGGCGTCTGGTGTTGTGATACTAACAACGAAAGATGAAGTAGTTGAGGCATTTGGCGAGTATTGGGGGACTACCACCAACAATCAGGCCGAATA
>CAZHSX010000020.1:0-8564 GCA_964535275.1 uncultured Candidatus Saccharimonadales bacterium | reverse complement strand
CGCACCAGCGGGTTGGTGGTGAAAGCCCCGACTTTGTTTAGTACCGGCGCCACGGCTTCGTTGGCGAATTTTTCGTTCCAGCTGGCAAATTCCTGCACCCAGAAGTTTTTGACCACCGGGTCTTTGATTTGGCTGACTATCTGCTTGCGGTAAACTTTGTCGGTTAGCATGCGGGTAATGCCCAGCATGGTGGAATCGGGACTGTCCAGCAGGGCCAAAATCGTAAAGCGCAAAATGTATTCCAACCTGGGACCCCAGGACTCGAACATTCGCTTTAGCACCCCCACTAGTTCGGATGAAATTTGGCTCTTAAAGTTGGGGTCGAATACTTCCAGGGGGTTAAAGGCAATCGGATAGTCGCGGTCGGAGGGATTAAAGTAAATTACGTCATTTACCCGATGTTCCGGGATGTACTTCATAATGTCGGTGGCAAAGTCGCCGTGTGGGTCAACAATAGCAATGCCCTCGTTATGGTAGATGTCTGATAGGGCTAGTAGCTGTAGTAAAAAAGACTTACCTGTTCCCGTCTGGCCGATGATGTAGAGATGCCGGCCGCGGTCTTCGCGCTTCAGCCCAAACTTTTGCTGGTGGCCGCGGAAATTGGTCAACCCGAACAGCGATAGATCCGGCTCCTGAGTATTGACCTCGGTCGGCAGGTTAAAGGGCGGCTCGCTGGCTTTGGCCGGGGTCCAAACCATACCGGGCGTCTCGACGCTTTTGTGCGGTAAATGGTACAGACTAGCCAGTTCCTCGATGTTTAAAACTGGGCTGTGGCTGGCAAACAGCCGGGCGCGGTAATCGGTCAAAAAGTCCTCGCCCTCGTGCAGCTTGCCGGTGGTAAAGCCGTTTAAGTTATTGGTGTTAAATTGCTTGAAGCCGCCGACAATCGCCTGCATCCGGTCCTTGGCGTTGGCCTGGTCGGGCCCGATGTAAACCAGCCGGATTTTAACCTCATAGCCCAGTTTAGCCATCTTTTCTTCCACAGCCTTAATAACCGCCTTCTGTCCGGTGGGCTCGTCTTTGTCTTTATCGTCCTTTTTTTTGTCATCTTTCTTTTTATCACCGTCACCGCCACCGGGCGGGTTGGCTAGGCCGCTAAAGAAGTTAGTAATAATGTGGATCGGTAAATCGAGCAATTTCAATCCCAAGTCTTTGTGCAAAGCCGTGGTTTTGCCGGCTTTTAAGTCTTTAATGAACTGCTCGCTGTTTTTGGCCCATTTATCACTGACCGGCCGGGCCAGGATTTGAATCCACATTTGCTCCTTCGTCTCCCCTAGCCTGGCCAAAACGCCCGTGATGCCGGCCAGCGGATCAACCTCAAAACTAGGAAAAGTTTTAATCGGCAAAGCGTCTGGCTTGGTGAGCTCCAACTCGGTGCCAACTGCCAGCTCCCCGGCCGGCGGCTCGGCGGCATAATCGGCTTCGGCTTGGGTAATGCGCACTTGTGGATACTGGGCGTAGATTTGGCCTTCGACAAAATCAGTTAAATGCTTGGGCACCCAAACGTAAAATTGAATCTGACCGCCGGTACCGGCAATTTCAAAGCTGATGTGCTCCTGTAGGCTGCCCTCTTTGGCCAAATCCCCTTCCGGGCGCAGGATCCCGTGCAGGCTGGCAAATAATTGCTCGGCGGAAAGAGCGTCTTTTTCGTTTTCTTTGGGCACTTCGATTTTAAGTAAGACGTGCTCGGACGTGGACGCCCAAATGGCGCGGCGACGGTTTTGCCAGATTAGATAAGCCAGTACAGCCACAATCACCGTCCAGCCGTAATAACGGAACAAAATCAAGCCGATTATCCGCAGTAGCGCGCCCACCGCCGCCATGTTAACGCTCGCTGAGTTTATAAGTAGCTTTGGCGACGCGAGCGAATCGGCCTTTTTCTTGCAGGTTCAGTACGATAGTGGTGGCTTTGACCTGGCGCTTCATTAGTACCCTCCGGACAATTTCGTCCTTATGCAGCGGCGCTTCCTGCCGCAATACTTCTATAATGATATCAGCCACGGTGCCGGGGGTATAGCCCCACTCGGCTAGGGCGTAGATCCCCCGCCCCACCAGCACAAAGCGCGGATCTTTGATTAATTCATTGTGCACGGCTTGCACGGTGACACTGCGGCCGGCCGGCACCAATTGTTTGATGCGCAGGGCAATGTCGCTAAAATGCAGCGGCCGGCTGTGTTTGGCCAGGACTAGATAAGTTTTATCGCGAATGCTTTTGGGGTTAACTAGTGGCCAGTGCGTTAGCCCCCAATGCTCGTCTAGGCTGGCGGTGCGCCGGCTGATTTTGGCCACTTGGCCTAATACGGCGGCGCTGGGTTGAGACGGCAACTGGGCGGCCAGTTTATCGATTTTTATCGGCTGCCCGTGTTTTTCCAACGCGGCTACCAGCTCGGCGGCTAGACTTTTGATCTTAGTAGTCGACACTTGGTCGCTGGCGGCAATAGCCTGGCGCAGCTCGTCGCTGTCGGGAATTAGTTCTACCCCGGGGGCCAGTTCGGCCAAAAAAACCAGATGGGCTTTGGCGTCGGCGCTATCGCCGCCCCAAGCTGCGGCTAGTTCGCCGGTCTCGGCCAGCCCGCTGTAAGGTTTCAGCAAGTCAGTTAGCTTGTCTCCGGCTTGGTTCAGGATGGGGTTGTCGGTAGTTTTAAGTTTAGCAGTGGCGGTTTTTTCGATTTGGCGCACCCGCTCGCGGGTGATGTTAAAGTCACCGCCGATCTGTTCCAGAGTTTGCCGCGGCTGCCGACCCAGTCCCCAGCGACGCATCAAAATCTGACGGTCGCGGTCACCTTTTAGGCTATGCAAAATCTGCTCGGCTAGGTCTTGGTAGTCGAATGCAGTAATGGATTGATTTTTAGCGGCAGTCGGCATTAGGAACACTACTTTTACCGCTCTAAATTATAAAATAAGTCCCATCTGGTGTCAAATAGAAATGCGAAGCCCCCGGAGAGGCCCGCATTATTGCGTGGCTTCACGGGGGCGTTAGGGGCGAACCAAAATCGGTTCGCCCGAGGTACTTCTAGTTGACTACGTCCACTTTGGATCCGTTGGGTAATCCATCCATGAAGCTGCGAATCTCATGGTGGCCTTCTTGAGCGTTTGCTCGACGGAAAAGCCAAGTTCCAAGCGTTCGCCACCATACCAGATCTGCAGCGTGGGGACTTGATTCACCGCCGTGATATTCGACGTGGACCTTCCACTTTGCTCCGCATGTCGGGCATCTTACTACCGTGCCCAACCATACTCCGTTACCAATTGGGGGTAATTTGCAAAGGTGATCGGTCTTATGCATTAGCTCCTCCTTAATGTACAACTGCCGGGCCGCGGCAGTAGCGGTTTTGGAGCTAGCGGAGGACTACGTCTGACTGCTTGATGAGCGTGTTGCCAGTCCTGACCGCCCGCTCAAGCTCTTCTGTTGTGCTGTAGTCCTTGCAGTAGAAGTAGAATGGCGGCTCGATATTGATACTGGCTGCTTCGCGTAGCGCCATCATTGCCTCGTCCAACTTGCGGCAGCCGACTTCGGGCCAAACATGGATATTCTTATCGCACTCGAAGCAAATTGCTTCGAGTTCCTGGAATACCATATCTCCCAGCATCGCGGAAACCTTATGCAGCAGTTTGCCTGTAGGCTTCCAGTCAGTATGCAAAGAGTGCCGACACAGTCTCTGGTACCATCTTTTTAGCATTTCTCCCCCCTGGGAAAGTACAACTGCCGGGCCGCGACAGTAGCGGATTCGGATTAAACGAATGTGATTAATAGTAGCATAAGCATATCAGTTTGTCAAGGTGTACAGGAAGGGTGCTTCAGCTAATGCCCCTGGCCGTGGTCTTTGGGTTTGTCGGCCACGGTTTGGTTGCTGGTTGCAGTCGGTGGCTGGTCAGATGGTTTAGGTATACCGGTACCGCAATGGCGCGTGGGCGGAAACTCGGCCAGAAAGATTTCCGGGTGGGTGCCGGGTCCGTCGGCTAGTCCCCCATCGGCGCAGACATTGGCTACAATAATCCCCGCCGGCGCCGTAAAGTTTTCCACCGGCACTCCAGCCAGCGAGGCTTCCATAAAGTTATGCCAAATCGGGGCGGCGCCCATGATGCCGTTAAGGCCGTTCATGGCACTGTGGTCGTTGTTGCCTACCCACACGGCCGTAGCTAATTGCGGTACGTAGCCGATGGTCCAATCGTCGGTGAAAAATTCGGTGGTGCCGGTTTTGGCGGCCGCCGGGCGGCTGAGGTTCAACGGGTTATTTAGTCCAAACTCTTCGGCGCGGGTTTGGTTGTCGCTAAGGATGTTGGTGATCATGTATGCTACGCGGGGGTCAATCACCTTAGTGGCGGGGCTTTTGGGCGCGATGGTCATGTCGGCCCCGAACCGGTCCACGACTTTAATGATGGCTCGGGGGGTTACCTTGACGCCGTGGTTGGCAATGGTGGCATAGGCCACGGCCATATCTAGCGGCCGCACATTGGCGGCGCCCAGGGCCAATGACAACCCGTACTGGCTAGCGTCATTCAAACCGGTAATCCCCATGGCCGAAGCTGTCTGAACAGTGTCGGTGATGCCAGCTTTTTCCAGCACGTGGATGGCCGGCACATTCAGCGAGTTTTGCAGGGCGCGGCGTAAGGTGACCGGTCCGCGCCATTTGTGGTCGTAGTCGTGCGGTACGTAGGGTGCGCCGCCAGGTTGGGGATAACTAATCGGCTTATCGTCCACTAAGGTGGCGCCGTTATACCCCTTGGCAAAAGCTACCATGTATTCAAATGGCTTCCAGGAGGAGCCTGGTTGCAGACTGCCGGTGGTGACATTGTAACTACCGAAGCCGGGCTGATTGTAGTTGACGCTGCCGACCATGGCTAAAATGTCGCCGGTTTTGGGGTCGACGGCAGCCAAGCCGGCGTTGGTGGCGTGATGGGCTTGGATCAGCTGCAGCTGGGAGTTAATAAATTGCTCGGCGCTGGTTTGTTTGGCCAAATCCAGACTGGTGGTAACGGTAATGCCGCCGTGCTCCACGGCCTCGTTGCCGTAAACGCGGCGCAGTTCATCCAGCACGTAGAACACAAAGTGCGGTGCCCGAATGGTGATTTGCTGGGCGCTAGCAGTAATCGGTGCGGTTGTGGCAGTTTGGGCTTCGGCCTCGGCGATAAAACCGTTGTTGTGCATTTGCGTCAGTACGTAATTGCGGCGGGCCAAGGCAGTGTCTGGGGCCAGGTTGGGGTCATAGCGGCTGGGGCTAAGCGGCAATCCGGCCAGCATGGCGCTTTCGGTCAGGGTCAGCTGACTGGCCGGTTTGTGGAAATAAGTTTGGGCGGCCGACTCAATGCCGTAAGCGCCCTCGCCGTAATACACTTGGTTTAGATACATGTTTAAAATTTGGTCTTTGCTGTAATGGCGCTCCAATTGCACGGCCAGTAAAATCTCTTGGTACTTGCGCACAATACTCTTTTGCGGCGTCAGCAAGGTGTTTTTAACTAGTTGCTGCGTAATGGTACTGCCGCCCTGCACGGCGGTGTGACTGCGCAGGTCGGCATAAGCGGCCCGGGCGGTGGCTTTCCAGGAAAAGGCCGGGTGTTGGTAAAACCCGGGATCTTCGGCCGCCAAGGTGGCGTTAATTAAGCTTTTGGGCAGAGTACTAAGCCCCACCATTTGACGGTGGTTGGCACCGTAGGTGGCATATAACACCTGGCCGCTGCGATCCAGAATAGTGGTGCCGGTATTCTTTTTATTCAGTAAGATAGTCGGATTGGTTAAATCAGCCGAATATAAGGCGTAGGTGGTCCTAGCCACAATGTAGCCGGTAACGCCCAGGGCAATGCCGCCAGCTACGGCCAGCAGCATCAGGTTTATTGCCAGTCGGCGGCGGGTCAAGCGGTGCAGACCAAGTTTGGTAAATGTCCAGGCGTCGTTAGCCACTGCCCGGGCCCACAGTCCCGTCACCACCACACCGTGCCTCAAGGGCGGTTGCCACTTTGACCATTGCTGGGCCAGGGCTTTCTGCAGTTGATGGCGGCGCGTCCAGAGTCGGCGGCCGGCGGCTTGCCACTTTTCCCACTGCCGGCCGAGTGCGTCAAAGCTGCCTTGCCACTGGGTGCCCCATTGCTTGGCAGCTGTCGGCAGAGTTTCGTAAAAAGCCGTCACCGTAAAACGTTTAGTGCTTTTGCCCATAACTCCAATATAACCTGTTTGCTCGGCCGCTCAAAGTCCCCGCCGAACTAATTTAATCTAAAAAATCAGATGGTTTTTATAAAAACGCACAAAACAGTATAACCACAATTAGCAGTTTACACAAGGATAAGCGCTAAGCGTGATTAGGCTGGTTCGGTGGCAGTCGGCGCTGCGGCGGCGGGTTTAGTCCAGGTGGCGTAATCGCATTTGGGGTAATTGCTGCAGCCGTAAAATACCCGGCCGCGTTTGGTGCGGCGCTCCACCACATCGCCCCCGTCTTTGGGGCAAATGGCGCCAGTCGGTACTTTGATGGTTTTGGTATTTTTGCAGTCCGGAAAACCAGTACAGGCCAAAAATTGCCCAAACCGCCCGGCTTTAATTACCATCGGCTTACCACAAACATCACATTTTTCGTCAGTGGGGATGTCCGGGATGACAATTTTTTTAATCTTGGGAGTTTCGGTTTTAATCTGGGCGGCCATTGGGGTGTAGAATTCTTTAATCACTGGTTGCCACTTTTGCTTGCCCTCGGCCACGTCGTCGAGTTTATCTTCCATAGCGGCGGTAAACTGGGGCGACACTACAAAATCAAAGTGCTCGGATAACAGATCAATCACCCAGAACCCGATTTCCTGGGGTATCAATTGGCGGTTTTCACTTTTAACGTAGCCGCGGTTAATAATGGTGGAAATTGTCGGCGCGTAAGTAGAGGGTCGGCCGATGCCGTCTTCTTCGAGTTTTTTAACCAAGCTGGCTTCGCTGTAGCGCGGCGGCGGCTGGGTAAAGTGTTGCTCGGGATTGAGTTTCACCAGTTTCAATTTGTCACCCTCAGTCAATACCGGCAAGCTGGTGTCGCGTTCTTCCTCGCCTTCGTCTTTGGCTTCCATGTAAACTTTGGTGAAGCCGGCAAACAGAGTGGCCCGACCGGTGGCGCGTAAGCCGTACTTGTCGGCAGTAATGTCGGCGCCGCGCTGCTGGTAGCGGGCATCAGCCATTTGGCTGGCCAGCGCTCGTTGCCAAATCAGTTGATAAACCTTAAGTTGATCGGCCGACAGGTACTGCTTCACCTGCTCCGGCGCGCGCTCAAAGCTGGTGGGCCGAATAGCTTCGTGGGCTTCCTGGGCACCGCGGACTTTCTTCTTATATACCCGCGGCCCAGCAGCATACCCGGCACCGAACTGCTTGGTTATGACTTGCTTGGCCTCGGTTAGCGCCTGCTGGCTCAAATTATAGCTGTCAGTTCGCATGTAACTGATTAGCCCTACCTGGCCGCTGCCGATGTTAATGCCTTCGTACAGCTGCTGGGCGATCATCATGGTGCGCTTACTGGTAAAGCCAAAGCGGCGGTGAGCTTCCTGCTGCAGGCTGCTGGTAATAAACGGCGGCGCCGGACTGCGCTTAACTTCTTTTTGGTCGGTGGCGGCCACGCTAAAGCTAGCGCCTTGCAGGGCTTTGGTGATGGCATCGGCCTGGGCCTGGGTTTTCACCTCGGCTTTAGCCCCTTCGATTTTGGTCAGCTGGGCCGTAAACTGCTCGCCTTTAGCGGTAGCCAGTTCGGCGGCGAGGCTCCAATATTCCTCGGGTTTAAAGGCTTTAATTTCGCGTTCGCGATCAACAATGTATTTCAGGGCGACTGATTGCACTCGCCCGGCCGATAGGCCCGAGCGGATTTTTTTCCATAGCACTGGGGAGAGACTGTACCCTACCAGCCGATCCAGTACCCTACGAGCCTGTTGGGCATCTACCAGATTTTGATCGATGTCGCGCGGCGATTTTAGCGACTCCTTAATGGCCGGTTCGGTGATTTCGGTAAAAGTGATGCGGTTGACCTTTTGCCCCTTGGCCGGCGGAATGGCCAGTAGAATGTGCCAGGCAATGGCTTCACCTTCGCGGTCATGATCGGTGGCCAGCCAAATGGTGTCGGCGGCTTTCAGGGCGGTTTCCAAGACCTTGAGGTTTTTGCCCGACCCCCTGGGAATAATGTATTGGGGCTCGAAGTCATGCTCGACATCGATGCCCAGTTTGCTTTTGGGCAGGTCACGCACGTGGCCGTAGCTGGCCACCACACGATAGTCCCGACCCAAGAATTTCTCGATGGTCTGGGCTTTGGCGGGACTTTCAACTACAACGACGTGTTTGGTAGCCATGCTTTTTGTATGTTACGGGTTTTAGTGCTAAATGCAAACAAAATTAAAGTAGGGCCGGAGGAGATCCTCCGGCCCTACAGGCCCAGGCGTCACGTGTGAGAGTGAGCTGCCCGAGCCGTTCCCCTCTCTGGGGGGGGGCTTAATCTGGGCCGCCGGACGGCGGGTAGCCGTTGGCGTCGGTGATATGACTGTAATCGGGTGCCGGTGGCCGGGAGCGGCTGGCGGCTATCTGTTGTCGACCCACCCATTCGGCGCGGCCGGTTTCG
>CAZHSX010000019.1:4219-9354 GCA_964535275.1 uncultured Candidatus Saccharimonadales bacterium | reverse complement strand
AATGAATTAATTGTAACCGGGCTAGTCCTGGCAAGTCAACCAACTAATGCTTGGCAGCTTAAAAAACATAAGCATTACTTTTTAGGCAGTTAGTTATACAATAGGACTAATTAAGAGGGCCCTCAAATGGCTTATGACGAAAAGCAAAACGGTAAGGGTGGCTATGGCAAACGGCCGCTATGGCAATGGATAGCAATTTATCTGATAATCGGCGCTGTTGTGTACGGCGCTATCTACTACTTCGCCTTTTATAAAAAGGGCAACGGCTACAACAACAACACCGGCACCGGCAGCACTCAGACTTCGCCTTCGCCGTATTAAATTACTTAGTCAGTTCGGATTTCTTAGCTAACAGCACCCACTCTTTGCGTTCGATGACGGCGTTAGGTATAACGTGCAGTTTGCCGTCGTGGGCGCGGATGCGGGTGCGCCGCATGTCCATGCTTTCAATTATGCCTTCGGTCCCGTCTTCGCCGGCTCGAATTTTATCGCCAACCGAAAAGTCCCGGTCTTTGGCCAGGAAGATGCCGCCGAGCACATCGGCCGCCAGCGACGAAGCCCCTCCGGATAGCGCCAATCCCGCGGCCAGTAGTGAGCCGGAAAAGACAAATATCACACTGCCCAGCCCCAAGACTTGAAGAATGCTGATAACTAAGAGGACCCACAGTATAACGCTGATCAGCGAATGTAGGATGGATTTAAGGCCCTTGGGCAAACGGACCAACCCGATTACTAACTCGAATATCCAGCCTAAAACCTTAATCAACACAATGCCGGCTAGCAAGGCTATCAGCGCCGCCGGCAGTTTGGGCAGAATACGGTTAAGGCCGTTAATCAGCGGGTCGGTCAGCGCACCGGTACCGGACAGATCCAGGACTGCCATTAGTTGTGGGCCTCCAACATTTTTATCAGTATATCACGGGCTAACTGCGGGTTGGCCTGGCCTTTGGACTCCCGCATAACCTGGCCGACCAAAAACTGTAAGGCAGCGGCTTTGCCAGCCCGGTAGTCGGTGACTGATTGCGGATTGCCAGCGATCGCCTGCTTGGCTAATTGCTCCAACTCGCCGCTATCCGAAACCTGTGCTAGATTCAAACTTTTGGCGGCTAACGCCGGGCTCTGACCGGATTTGATAACTTCAGTCAAAATAGTTTTGGCGGCAGTCGTGCTGACCTCACTGTTTTCGACCATGTCGGCTAGTTCGGTTAAATCAGATTCGGATGGCAGTTTAGACCCAGCCAGCCAGCTCGGGCCCAACTGCACCAGCCAGTTGGCAATTAGGACTTGATGTCCGGTAGTGTGGAGTAGGAGCCGGGCCAGGGCCGGTTCGGACGCCAAGGTTTCGATGGCTGCCTCGGGCAGTTCCAGCTCGCGCAGCTGCTGCCGGACTTTATTTGGCGTCTGTAAATCTTGGCCGGCGGTTTTAAGCATTGCTTCTGTAACTACTAGCGGCGGCAGGTCAGGTTCGGGAAAGTAGCGATAATCGTGAGCTTCTTCCTTGCCGCGCTGGCTAAAGGTCACGCCCTTGTCTTCATCCCAGCCACGGGTTTCCTGCACGATCCGGTCACCGCGCTCCAAAGCTTCGGTCTGACGCCCGATTTCATAAGCCGCCGCCCGCTCGACGGCGCGGAACGAGTTAATATTTTTGGTTTCGGTGCGAATGCCCAACTCGCTTGACCCTTCTGGACGCAAACTCACGTTAACGTCAAACCGCATATTACCGTGGTACAAATCGGCGTCCCCAACTCCGGCGTGGCGGACAATATTATAAAGTTCAGTAGCGTAGGCTTTGGCCTCGGCCGCCGTGCGCAGGTCCGGCTCGGACACGATTTCCAGTAGCGGCGTGCCGGCGCGGTTGAGGTCCACCAGGGAAAAGTCGGAGTTGGCCGGATGCGTTAATTTACCGGCATCTTCTTCCAGGTGCGCACGAGTAATGCCGACTGCCAGGGTCCGACCCTGGAACGGGACTTCGACCTTGCCTTTGCCGATGATCGGTTGGTCATATTGGGTAATTTGGTACCCCTTAGGCAAGTCGGGGTAAAAATAGTTTTTGCGGTCAAATTTGGTATGCTTAGCGATCTCGCCGTTTAAAGCCAGCCCGGCGTGAATGGCCAAATTCACGGCCTCGGCGTTAAGTGCCGGTAGGGTACCGGGCAGGCCAAGGCAGACCGGGCAAATAACGGTATTGGGTTCTTTGCCCCGGGCGTCGTTGTCGCAGGCGCAAAACAGCTTACTCTTGGTTTTGAGCTGGACGTGAGATTCAATCCCAATTACGGCTGCGTATTTCATAACGCACCCAGGTCGCGGAGACCGGTTTCAAACCCCTCCAGCGCCTCTTTGGCGTGGCTGGCCACTAGGTCAAATTTAACTTCGTGGGCCAGGGCGTTGCGCAATTTGTGGGCCTGCCAAACGGCCTCTTTGTCGGATAATTTTGACTCGGCGCGCTTGAGCCGCTCGGCCAGGGTTTGGCCGGCGTAACCCTGAGCTTTCAGTACGTAATCCAATAATTTATCGGCTTCGCTAACGGCGTTTTTCAGCCCATTGCCACCCTGCTTAGTTAAGCTTTGGATCGTTTGCCAGCGCTCGCGTACCAAGGTTTTGTCTAAGCTCGACCGCCGGCCGATCGGAGGCTTTGATTTGCTACCGATAATGGCAAACATTAACAACGCAACCGCTAAAATTCCCAATAAACCCCAAATCATGCCGGCACCTCGAGCCGACCCAGTTTGCCCTCTAGCGCGCTAGCTGCCGCCAGTAACTGGCCCTCGCCTTTTTGTGCCGCGATTAACTGCACGCCCACCGGCAAGCCGTTGGCTAAGCCGCAAGGAATTGAAATTGCTGGCACGCCCACCAAATTGACCGCCACCGTCATGATGTCGCACAAATACATCGCCAGTGGATCGTGGGCCTTTTGTCCTAAGGAGAAAGCTGTGGTCGGAGCCGTCGGACCGACGAGCAGATCGAACTTTTTGAAGGCGTCGTCGAATTCTTGAATTAATTTGGTCCGCACTTGCTGGGCGCGTTTGTAATAAGCATCGTAATAACCGCTGGACAGCACGTAGGTGCCGATGAGAATCCGGCGCTTGGCTTCGGCGCCAAAGCCTTGGTCGCGGGAAAGTTTGTAAGTTTCTTCCAAAGTCTTGGCTTCGGCGGCACTGTGGCCGTACTTTACCCCATCGTAGCGCGCCAGATTGCTGGAAACTTCGGCCGGCACCAAGATGTAATAGCAGGCCAGCGCCAGATCGACCGACGGCAGGCTGACTTCCTCGACGCTCGCCCCGCTGGCTTGCAGTTCAGCGATAGCCTTTTGCACGCTGGCTTTAACTTCCGGATCAACCCCCTCGCCCATGTATTCTTTAATAACTCCGACCTTCAAGTTTCGGGTTTCGGATTTTGCGCTTCGGATTTCCGACTTGATGGTCGTGGTATCCATCGGGTCCTGCCCGGCCATCACCTCCAGCACCAGCTCGGCATCGGCGACTGATCGCGCCAGAGGGCCGATGACATCGACGGATGAGCCCATGGCCACCACGCCGTAGCGACTGACTAACCCATAAGTCGGCTTGAGCCCCACCACGCCGCAATAGCTGGCCGGCAAACGAATACTGCCGCCGGTGTCGGTGCCCAAGGCAAAACTGGCCAACCCCAGCGCAATCGCTACCGCCGAGCCGCCGGAACTGCCGCCCGGCACTTTGGTATCATCCCAGGGATTTTTAGTGGGGCCAAAGTCGCTATTTTCGGTCGACGACCCATGCGCGAAGGCGTCCAGGTTGGCTTTGGCAATCATTATGGCACCTTCGGCTTCGAGTTTTTCGACCGCTGTAGATTGATACGGAGCCTGAAACGACTTAAGGATATTGCTGGCGGCCGTTGTGTGGGTATCGGCCGTTAAAAAATTATCTTTGGCAATAAAGGGGACACCAGCCAGCCGGCCCTTGGGGCTTTTATCGATTTCCTGTGCCCGCTTCAGCGCTGCCGGGTTAACTTCTAAAATGGCATGAAAATCTTGCATGGCCTCGATACGGTCCAGGCAATGCTGGACTAAGTCGGAGGCTTTAAGTTGCCCGCTTTGCACGTCAGCCGCCAACTCCTCGATGGGACGCTTAATGTCGATCACAAGACTCTCCGAACTTTGATGTAGCCCTCTTGAGTCAATGGCGCGTTTTTTAATAATTCCGTACGACTCACCTCGCTGGGCTTAACTTGGTCCGGCCGCAACACGTCCACCAGACCAGTAACTTGGTTGGTCGGTTCCAAATCTTTAACATCCACCGACTGTAGCTGCTCGACAAAGCCAACAATCTGGTCCAGCTCAACCGCCAGTTTGGCGGCTTCATCATCCGTCAGCCCAATTTTGGCCAACTCCCCCAGCCGCTTTACTTCTTCAATGCCAATCTTAGACATATCCATTATATTAGACGGTTAAAAGTGAAAGAGCCACCCCAGTAATTAGGGGCGGCTCATAATGCTCACTTGAGCTTAACGCCGTTGGCTTCGAGGATCTTGATGTCCGGCTCATCTTTGGGTTTGCCGCGCAGTTTCTTCCACGCCAACACCGATTCCAGCTGGACGTAGGGTCGGCCATCGATCAACTCGGCCTCATCGATCAACCGGTCAAGGTTCCAAACACCGGGACCCCAATCGCGGAAAAGATCAACGTCACCGAACGATATCCTGGGTGTTCCGTGCGGATCCCGGACATCGTATTTCCCTAGCAGCCAATCCCAGACCGGCTGAGTCACGATGACGTCAAGGTCATTCGCTTCCCGCCAACCGCGTACCGCCATTGGCCCGCTGCCAAAGATGGCGTATTCTCCGGCCGGCAACTTGATGGCATCAAGTTCGGCCAGTAGAACGTACATACTCGGCATATCCCCTCCTGTCGACGTGCGGATTATTATACCAGATTAACCGATTAACTTCAAGAGTTCGGCTTCGGAGATTTGCTTGGTGCCGAGTTTTTGGGCTTTGGTGAGTTTGCTGCCGCCAGGGTCGGCGCCGACCACTAGGTAAGTGGTGTCTTTGGTAACGGCCGACTGGGGAACGCCGCCGAGAGTTTTAATGCGCTCTTCCATTTCCTCGCGGCTGCCGCCTTCCAGAGTGCCGGTAATCACAAAACTTTGGCCGGTCAGTTT
>CAZHSX010000019.1:0-4119 GCA_964535275.1 uncultured Candidatus Saccharimonadales bacterium | reverse complement strand
ACGCGCCTGAATCGAATTCACCAAATTTTCGGCCGACTGCTTGGCAAACCGTTCTACCCCAGCCACGTCGTCAACGGTTAAGTTAAATAAATCGGCGGCATCGGCAATTAACTTGGCATCTAGCAGCTGAGCCACGACCTTTTCGCCTAAGCCTTCGATATCAAAGGCATCTTTGGCGGCAAAATGCGTGATCCTTCCCCATTCCAACGCGTAACAGTCTTGGTTGGGGCATCGCCAGACAGCCTCCTTGTCGCCTTTGGCCAGCTTGGTACCGCAGATCGGGCAGTGGGTGGGCATCACAAAAACTTTTTCCTTGCCGGTGCGTAGTTTAGGTAAAGGCGCCACGACTTCGGGAATCACGTCGCCGGCTTTTTGAATAATCACGGTGTCGCCAATGCGGATGTCTTTGCGTTTAATTTCGCCCTCGTTGTGCAGGGTGGCAGCTTGCACGGTACTGCCGGCCACCAATACCGGCTCCAGGACCGCGAACGGCGTGGCAGCACCGGTCCGGCCAATGCTGATTTGAATGTCTTTGAGCTTAGTGGTAGCCTGCTCGGCTGCAAATTTGTACGCCACAGCTCCGCGCGGCGCCTTGCCTATCACGCCCAGCCGATCAAAGGCGGCACGATCGTTAACGGTAATTACCAGCCCGTCGGTGCCGTAAGGCAAATCTTTGCGTTTTTCCTGCCATTTGTCGGCAAAAGCCATAATCTCATCCACGCTCTTTGCCACAACGCTGTTGGGTTCGACCGGCAGACCCAAATCAGCCGCCAGCTTGTGCTCGCCGGCGTGGGTGGTAACGCCCGGAACATCACTGGTAACCCCGTACACCATGAAGCGCAAGTGGCGCTCGGCCACTAACTTTGGGTCTAATTGCCGCACGGTGCCGGCGGCGGTGTTGCGCGGATTGGCAAACTGCGGCAAACCAGCTTTGGCGCGGGCGGAGTTCAGGGCAGCAAAATCCTTCTTGTATAACAGCACTTCGCCGCGCACCTCGAAGCGCCCCTGGTGTACCGCCTTCGGGCCCTCAGATCGCAGGCGCAGGGGGATGGCTTCGACCGTGCGCAGGTTGGCCGTCACGTCCTCGCCAGTGGTTCCGTCGCCGCGAGTCAGCCCGCGCGCCAGTACGCCGTCTTCGTAAATTAACGAGGCCGCCAGTCCGTCCATTTTAATTTCCAAGTAAAACTCGGGCTTGGTGCCAGCCGGCAATAATTTGGCAACGCGTGCAAACCAGGCCTCGACTTCCTCGCGGCTAAACACATCGTTCAGCGACAACATCGGTGTTTGGTGTGCCACCGACTGGAACTTGGCCGACGGCTGGCCAGCTACCCGCTGGGTGGGCGAATCGGGGGTGATTAAAGCCGGGAACTGTTGTTCCAGTTGGGCCAGCTCATGTTTGAGGCTGTCGGCGGCGGCCTCGCTCATGGTCGATTTATTCAAAACGTGATAATGATAGCGATAATCGTTAATCTGCTGGCGCAGTTTAGTTATCCGCTGCTGGGCCTGCGACTGGTTCATCTCTGCAGCTCCCGGTAGAGCTGGTGTAAATAGACCATTAGCAGGGGCAATACCGCCAGGCTGGTTATTAGCTGCAATAGCGACAGCCAAATGGCCGCGCCGGTGGTAAAACTAGCCCACATCAGTACTACGGTTGGAGCGGCCAGCACGATTATTAATACCGCCGCCAGAGCCAGCAACCGGCCGCCGACCGCCCACACCCGGCCCCGCACCGCTTGGCGGCTGATGTTCAAGGCCGTTACCGGCCAGTCGCCAGCGGCGGCTGGGAAAATGGCAAAGACATAATTGCTAATTAGCAGCAAGCTGGGAAGAGCCAATACCAAGGCCACCAAGCCTAACAAAATCCGTTCACCGCTTTGCACGGCCGCAGTACCGAGGCTGGCTCCAATCAGCGCCAGCCCCCCGGCCAGGGGCAAAGTGCATAGCGCTAGCACCAGTCCCACCAACATCAGCCGCACCAGGACACCGGTACCATCGTAATACGCCCGGCGCAGCGTCACGGCTCGGCCGGCGCCCAGTTCGGCGGTAGTCCAAATTAAGGCTGTGTTCATTAATAAAGCCGCCAACCCCAGATAGGCCGCCACCGTAGTACCGGCAGCCAGGTTGCTAACTAGGCCCACCAACGCCGACGGCACCGCCACCAGCGCCACTACGCCGAATAAAATTTTCCAGTTGGCGCGCACCACGGCCAGGCTGGAATTCAGCAGCCGCCAGACACTCGGCAGCTTGGCGGTTTTAGGCATTGGCGTCTCCCTCCATCGCCCGCAGGCGCTTAACGCGATCGGCGATCGGCGGGTGGGTGCTGAACAAGTTGCTAATGGATCCGCCCACTCCCTTGCCTTTTAGCGGATTGGCAAAAAACAAATGGGCCGTGGCCGGACTGGCAGCCTTCAATTGCTTTGTGCTGCCGCCGACTTTTTCCAAGGCGTCCGCCAAGCCCTCGGGATAGCGGGTTAGCAAGGCGCCGTTGGCGTCGGCCAAGTATTCGCGTTTGCGGCTAACTGCCAGCTGAATAATGGTGGCCGCGATCGGCGCCACAATCGCCAGCGCCAGGCCCACCAGCACAAATATACCCTGAGCGTCGCCATTGTCGTTGTCATCACCGCCAAACAAGCTAAAACGGAGGAAAAAATGGCTCAGCAAGGTCACCACGCCCACCAGCACCACCACCAGGGCCATGAGCCGGATATCGTAATTGCCCACGTGCGATAGTTCGTGGGCAATTACCCCCTGCAATTCGTCTTTATCGAGTAACTCCAAAATGCCGGTGGTGACGGCCACCACAGCGTGATTAGGATCGCGGCCGGTAGCAAAGGTGTTGGGCGCGGCGTCATTAATAATATAAATCTTGGGCGTGGGCAGGCCAGCGGTGATGGCCAAGTTTTCCACCATGCGGTATAGATCCGGCGCGTCAGCTTTGGCGATCGGTTTAGCGCCCGATAACGCCAGCGCCACGGCGGCCGAGGCGTAGTAGCCGACCACGGCATAAATCAAAGCAAAAACCGCCATCACTGTGATCAGGCCCGGGTGACCAGTAGCGCGGCTTAGAACCCAGCCCAGCAACCAAACAAAGCCGACAAAGCCGGCCAGTAAAATCACGGTCTTACGCTTGTTAGCGGCAATTTGCTGATACATTTAAAACCTAGAATTTAACGGCGGTGGGTTCGGCCGCAGCCGCGGCTTGCTCGGTCGGGATCTCAAAGAAATCGCGGTGCATAAAGCCCAGGGTGCGAGCGAACATGTTAGTGGGGAATACCTGCAGCTTAATGTTGTAATCGCGGATGATGCCGTTGTAGAACCGGCGGGCGGCCTGGATTTTGTCTTCGGTATCAACCAGCTCGGTTTGCAGTTGGACAAAATTCTGGTTGGCCTTCAAATCCGGGTAGGCTTCGGCGACCGCAAACAGACTCTTTAACGCCCCGGCCAATTGGTTTTCGGCTTGGGCTTTGGCGTGAATACCGGTGGCACCCATGGCGGCGGTGCGGGCAGCGGTAACTTCCTCGAACACCTTGGCTTCGTGGGCGGCGTAGCCTTTAACCGTTTCGACCAGGTTGGGAATCAAATCATAGCGGCGTTTAAGCTGAACGTTAATGTCGCTCCAGGCTTCGTCGCCGCGGGTTTTGGCCCGCACCAGAGCGTTGTAAGTAAACCACAGCCAACCGAGGACGATGATGATTACGAGTACTAAAATCAAGGCAGGTGACATAATTAGCCCTTATTTACCCCTTAATTTTACTCCTTTTGACCACAAAAAAACAGCTTGGTTGGCTGTTAATTTGGTGGGAGAGGTGGGATTTGAACCCACAAGCCTTGCGGCAACAGATTTTAAGTCTGTCGTGTATACCGTTCCACCACTCTCCCTGGAGGCACCTAGGGGAATCGAACCCCTGTAAAAGGTTTTGCAGACCTGCGCCTAACCACTCGGCCAAGGTGCCATAACCGCAATTATACTTTGTTTGCCAATAAAAATGGTGCGGGTACGGGGATTCAAACCCCGGGCCTCTTCCTTGGCAAGGAAGCGCTCTATCAGCTGAGCTACACCCGCACGAATGGTGGCGCCTGTTGGATTCGAACCAACGACACGAGGCTCTTCAGGCCACT
>CAZHSX010000018.1:0-9735 GCA_964535275.1 uncultured Candidatus Saccharimonadales bacterium | reverse complement strand
TGCTGACGCTGTTGCCGATCGTTTTAATCATCGGATTCTTTTACTTTATGATGCGCCAGGCGCAAGGCAGTAGTAACCAGGCTATGAGTTTCGGCAAATCCAAGGCCCGGCTGTTTGGCAGCGACAAACAAAAAGTAGTATTTGCGGACGTAGCCGGCTCCGAAGAGGCCAAGGTGGAATTGCAAGAGATCGTGGAATTTTTAAAGTACCCCTCCAAGTTCGAAGCATTAGGCGCCAAAATTCCCAAGGGCGTGCTGCTATTCGGCCCACCCGGTACCGGCAAAACCCTGTTGGCTCGAGCGGTAGCCGGCGAGGCTGGCGTGCCGTTCTTTAGTATTTCCGGCTCGGAGTTTGTGGAAATGTTTGTGGGCGTAGGTGCCAGCCGGGTGCGTGACCTGTTTATGAAAGCCAAAAAGAATTCGCCCTGCATTATCTTCATCGACGAAATCGATGCCGTCGGCCGCCAGCGCGGCACCGGCATGGGCGGCGGTCATGATGAGCGCGAGCAAACTTTAAACCAAATTTTGGTAGAAATGGATGGATTCGAGCAGGGCACTAACGTGATTGTGATGGCTGCCACCAACCGTCCGGACGTGCTTGACCCAGCCTTGTTGCGTCCCGGCCGCTTTGACCGCCGCGTGACTTTGGAGGTACCGGATCTGAATAACCGCCAGGCGATTTTAGAGGTCCATTCCAAGGGCAAGCCGCTGGGTTCGGATACCGACTTGCGTGAAATTGCCAAAAAAACTCCCGGTTTTTCCGGCGCCGACCTGGCTAACTTAGTCAACGAAGCCGCCATTTTGGCTGCCCGCCACAATCAAAAGAAAATCAGCCAAAGCGATTTAAGTATTTCAGTCGAAAAAGTTCTGTTGGGACCCGAGCGCCGCAGTCACGTGATGAATACCCAAGAAAAGGAGATTACCGCCTATCACGAGGCGGGGCACGCTATCGTGTCGCACGTGTTACCCCATTGCCATCCGGTGCACAAAGTCAGCATCGTCTCACGCGGCATGGCCGGCGGTTTTACCTGGAGCCTGCCATTGGAAGATAAGCATTTGAACAGCGTGGCCGACTTTAAGGACGACCTGGCGATGATGTTGGGGGGACGCATGGCCGAGCAGCTGGTGTTTAACGAAATCACTACCGGAGCCAGCAACGACCTGCAAAACGCTACCCACCTGGCCCGCAAAATGGTAATGGATTACGGTATGAGTGTAAAATTGAAAAATCGCGTCTTCGGTACCCAATCCGACACCGTCTTTTTGGGCCGCGATTTCGGCGAAATGCGCAATTACAGCGAGGAAGTGGCCAAAGTTATCGATAACGAAGTCGCTAAATTAATCGATGAAGCTGCCGATCGCGCCGCCCAAGTCATTAAAACCCATCGGGCTAAGGTCAACGAAATCGCCGCCAAGCTAATTAAAGAAGAAACCATCGAAGGGCCTGAATTTGACGGGCTGATGGGTGGGCCTAAGTCTGCCAAACCCAATGACGCCGAGACTCGCAATCTAGCTACCAAACCCGCCGAGGCCTAGTATGATGAAAAATCTGCTGGAAAAAGCCAATCGTCACAGCTCGGTCAAAATGGCCGCTTTTTTGATTTCCGGTTCGTATTTGGCCAGCCGCTTCCTGGGATTACTGCGCGACCGTTTGTTGGTAGGTCGCTTTGGCATTGGTCCGCTGGCCGATGCTTATACTGCTGCTTTTCGCATCCCCGATCTCATGTTTACCCTGATAGTGTCGGGTGCCTTCGCGGTGGCTTTTATCCCGGTACTGACCAAACATTTGGTGGAGCATGAGGAAGAAGAGGCCTGGGGCGTGACTTCCAGTATTCTTAATTTACTGGTGCTGGCCACGCTGGTAGCCGGCGCGCTGATTTTTATCTTTGCCAATCCGCTCACCAAGTTAATCACCCCTGGTTTTGACCCCTATCGCCACAGTCTGACAGTCGGGCTGACTCGCATTATGTTAATTACGCCGATGCTGTTTGCTATCTCGACGGTGCTGGGCGCGGTGCAGCAAGCTTACGGCCGCTTTTTAGTGTTTGCTTTGTCCAGCGTGTTTTATAACGTCGGTATCATTTTCGGTATCGTGTTTTTGACCCGTTCGCATTCGATTTACGGCGTGGCTTACGGTGTCGTGATCGGCACGGTTTTGCAGGCGCTGATCCAAATCCTTGGCCTGGCCGGCCTGGGCTATCGCTACAAATTCCGGCTCAACCTGCGTCATCGTAGCGTGCGTCAAACTTTGAAGTTAATGGTGCCGCGCTCGATCGATCAAGGCATCGACCAAATTCACTACGCGGTCGAAACCGTCATCGGCTCACGTTTGGCCACCGGCTCACTAACGGCCTACTACTACGCCAATAACCTCAAAAACGTACCGCTGGTGGTGCTGGGCAGCGCCATCGCCACCGCCGCCTTCCCGCGCATGGCCGCCCGCGCCGCTGAAGGCGATCGCACCAAATTGCTGGAAGAATTCGTCATTAACTCTCGGCTGATTTTGTTTTTGGTTATCCCGGCCGCTACAGCTGCCGTACTACTGCGCGGTTACATCGTGCGTTTGCTGTTTGGTTTCGGTAATGCCACGACAGCTAACACCCTGGGCTGGTTTGCCGGGGCGATTATTTTCGGCAGTTTGTTTTTCTTGGTCACCCGTCTGTACTACGCCCTGCAAGATACCAAAACACCAATGCTAGTCAGTATTTTTGCCATTGGTTTTAACATTGTGCTAAGCATTTTTCTGGCCAATCGGTTTGGCGTTATCGGCTTGGCTATGGCCCAGTCAGCCGTGGCGGCCGTGGAATCGGGGCTGCTACTGGCGATTTTGTACCGCCGATTGGGCAGCCTGGGTGGGCGCCAAATCGCCGGCGGTGCTTTGCGCATGACCTTGGCTAACTTAATTATGGCCAGCGTCATCTACATTCTAGTGGCGCGGGTATTGCCGCTATATGCCGCCGACAAAGGTTTTTGGGTAGTCGGGCCTAAGTTTGCTGCCATCGTGGTGGCTGGCGCGCTGGCTTATTTATTGCCCTGCTATGCTTTGCGTCTGCACGAAGCTCACGATTTTGTGCGTAAATTATTGTCCGGACTTAAACGCCCGGCCACGCTGACCTAGCTATGGATCAGGCCAAAATCCGTAATTTCTGCATCATTGCCCACATCGATCACGGCAAATCCACCCTGGCCGACCGCATGCTGGAACTAACCGGCACGGTTGAGGCCCGCAATATGAAAAAGCAATTACTGGATACGATGGATATTGAGCAGGAACGTGGGATTACCATCAAGCTGCAGCCGGTCCAGATGCAATGGCAGGGGAACCAACTTAACCTGATCGACACCCCGGGGCACGTCGACTTTAGCTACGAAGTCAGCCGTTCGCTGGCGGCGGTAGAGGGCGCGATTTTGGTAGTTGACGCCGCCCAAGGCATTCAGGCCCAAACTCTAGCCAACGTTTATCTAGCTATCGAAGCCGGGCTGGAAATTATTCCGGTAATTAATAAAATCGACCTTCCAGCGGCCGAACCTGAGCGGGTCACCACCGAGATTGTAAACTTATTGGGCTGTCAGCCCGCCGACGTTTTACGGGTGTCTGCCAAAGAGGGGACGGGCGTGCGTGAATTGCTAGACCGCGTGGTGGCCGAGGTGCCGCCGCCGCGAGGCCACACCGAATCGCCCCTGCGCGCCCTGGTGTTTGATTCCATTTACGATCAGCATCGCGGGGTGATCCTCTACATTCGAATTGTCGACGGCGCTTTGTCTAAAAATCAAAGTATTAAATTAATGTCCAACAGCCAAACCGGCCTAGCCACCGGCTTGGGCATTTTTAAACCCCAGCCTACCGACACCGGCGACCTGCAAACCGGCCAAATCGGCTACATTGTCACCAACCTCAAATCCATCGCTGAAGCCCGCGTGGGCGATACAGTGACTTTGTCCAGCCAACCAGCCGCGGAAGCCTTACCCGGTTACCGCCAAGTCAAGCCATATGTCTACGCCGGCTTGTTTCCGGCCTCGGCCGAGCAATATCCGGCGCTGAAAGAAGCCCTGGAAAAGCTCAAACTCAACGATTCTTCGTTGTCTTACACACCCGAAAATTCGCAAATTTTAGGCTTCGGCTACCGCGTCGGCTTTTTGGGTTTGCTGCACATGGAAATTGTCAAAGAACGCCTGGAGCGCGAATACGATCTGGACTTAGTCGTCACCAGTCCGTCGACCGATTACATAGTTAAGTTTATTGACGGCAAAGAGCAGACTTTACGCTCGGCCGCCGAACTGCCCGATCCCACTAGAATCGCCGAAGTCCGCGAACCCTGGATTAAGGGCGAAGTGGTGGTGCCCGACCAATATTTAGGCGGCGTCATTGGCCTCATCAACCGTCTGCGCGGCGTCCAAAAGAACTTAAAATATCTGGATGAAACCCTGGCGCTGGTGGAATTTGAAGCGCCGTTAGCTAATGTGCTGACAGATTTTTACGACGAACTTAAAAGCCTCACTAGTGGTTATGGCTCTTTTAACTATGACTTAGCCGATTACCGGGCCGAAAATCTCGTCCGGCTGGATGTGTTAGTGGGTGGGCAAATGGTGGATTCTCTTAGCCAAATCGTTCACCGCGACGAAGCCCAGGCCGTAGGCAAACAGATTGTAGCCAAGCTTAAAGAAGTCGTGCCGCGCCAGCAGTTCGACGTTAGCCTGCAAGCCGCCATTGGCGCCAAAATTATTGCCCGCGAAGATGTGAAAGCTATGGGTAAAAACGTCACCGCCAAGCTCTACGGCGGCGACATTACTCGCAAGACTAAGTTGCTGGAAAAGCAAAAAAAGGGCAAAGCCAAAATGAAGCGCCTGGGCCAAGTCGACATCCCGCCCGAAGCCTTTATGGTTTTAGTAAGAAAGGACTAGTATAGAGCTATGAAGCTAACACTGCAGCGCCGACAGCAAGAAATCTCCGAAGTCGAATCATTTTTTTGGCAAGCCGATGAGCCGGTAAACTGGAAGGCCGGCCAATATATGGTTTACGATTTGCCTCATGATGCCGACAATCGCGGCACTAGCCGCTTTTTTACCATTTCTAACGCGCCGTTCGAGGGCTTGCTGCGCAACACCACCCGCTTTACCAGCGAGCACAGTTCCAGCTTCAAATCTGCTCTGCGCCAGCTCAAGGTTGGCGATACGATCGAAGGCAAACGGGTAGCCGGTTCGTTTACAATCGAGGATCCGACCCTGGATTACGTCTTTATTGCCGGCGGCATCGGCATTACGCCCTTTCGTTCGATTTTGCTTGATCTAGATCACCGTAATCAGCCGATAAATGCCCAACTGCTGTATTCCAACCGCGATCAAAACTTTGTTTTTAAAACCGAGCTGGACATAGTCGCCCAAAAGCACTCGACTTTTCGACCGCATTATTTTGTCGATCCCCGGCGTATTGACGAGGCGACGATTAGCGAGCTAGTTCCCAATCTGCACCAGCCGATTTTTATGGTATCGGGGCCAGAGCCGATGGTGGAATCGTTCCAAACTTTACTGACTGGCCTGGGTGTACCGCCTGACCATATCAAACGCGACGACTTCCCCGGTTATACCCGCTATTAGCACTCTTGACAGTCGAGTGCCAACCGTTAAAATAATAGTTACTGGCACTGGCAGTACTCAAGTGCTAATAATGCAGGTCAAATGACTCCCAGACAGCAGCAAATTTTGCAGGCGATTGTGGAAACTTATGCCCGCACCGCCGAACCAGTGGGTTCGCAGGGTTTAAGCGAGGGTTTTGGCTATTCTCCGGCCACAATTCGGGCCGAAATGGCCGAGCTGGAGAGCCTGGGCTTAATCACCCATCCCCATACTAGTGCTGGCCGCATCCCGACCGACAAAGGCTATCGAGTGTATGTGAACCATGTCGGGGGCACTCAACCCAAAGGCCGCATTACCGACGTGGTGGCCAAAAGAGTCCAAAATGCCGGCGCCAGCGACATCGCCATCAAAACCGCCGTCCAATCGCTGGCCGAGCTGACTCATAATTTAGGCTGGGCCACGGTGGGGCCAAGTTTGTTTTACAGCGGGTTAGCTTCACTTTTCGGTCAACCAGAGTTTTTGGATCAGCATCAGTCGCTGGAAACCGCCCGGTTGCTGGACAGCTTAAGCGATTGGTTGCTCGAAGCCTCGCCGTATGATCGCGTTAGCGTCTACATTGGCAGCGAAAATCCGATTGGTAAAGCCGCCGGCTCTAGCCTAATCATCGCCCGTTACGCTTCGCCCTTTAGCGATGCTAGCTACATTGGCGTGCTGGGGCCAACGCGGCAGGATTACCGTCAAGTTATGGGACTAGTTGATTACACTGGACAATTACTAGAGGAAACTTTAAATGCCTAAAAAAACCGTCAAGCCCGATAAAATTGCCGAACTCACAGCCGACCTCCAGCGCGAGCGGGCCGAGTTTCATAACTTTCGCCGCCGAGCTGAAGTCCAGCGTGCCGAGTTAACCGACTTTGTTAAGCAAGATGTGGTTTTGCAACTGTTGCCGCTAATTGACAACCTTGATCGTGCCCTGTCCCACTTAACCCAAGATCTTGCGGGCAACCCGTGGGCCGAAGGCGTGGCCAAGGTCGCCAAGCAGGCCGAGGAAACCTTGAAGTCGTTAGGCATTGAGCGGATCGAGTCTATCGGCCAGCCGTTCGACCACCACCTGCACGAGGCGGTCGGCGTAGAGGGAGACGGCCACGACGAGATTGTGGCCGAAGAACTGCGACCCGGCTATCGTCTGGGTGACAAAATTATTAGACACGCAATTGTAAAAGTAGAAAGGAAGTAACATGGGTAAAATTATTGGTATCGATCTTGGAACGACTAACAGCGCCATGGCGGTGATGGAAGGCGGTCAGCCGACCATTATTGCCAATGCCGAAGGCGGCCGTACAACACCTAGTATGGTGGCGGAAAGCAAAAACGGTGAGCGGCTAGTAGGCACTACTGCCAAACGCCAAAGCGTAATTAATGGCGCCAACACTATCTTTAGCGTTAAGCGCCTGATTGGCCGCAAATTTAGTGACCCCGAAGTGCAACGCGACATCAAACTGGTGCCGTACCAAATTGAAAAAGCCGGTGACGGCGTCAAAGTCAAAATGGGCGACAAATCCTACAGCCCCGAAGAAATTTCGGCCATGATTTTGGCCAAGCTCAAAGCCGATGCCGAGGCTTACTTGGGGGTCAAAGTTACCGAAGCGGTCATTACCGTGCCGGCCTACTTTAGCGACGCCCAACGCCAGGCCACCAAAGATGCCGGCAAAATTGCCGGGCTGGAAGTTAAGCGCATTATTAATGAGCCCACGGCCGCCGCACTGGCATACGGCTTAGATAAGAAAAAAGAAGAAAAAATCGTCGTTTACGATCTCGGCGGCGGTACCTTTGACGTCTCTGTTTTGGAATTAGGCGATGGCGTATTCGAAGTTAAATCCACCAACGGCGACACTCACCTGGGCGGCGACGACTTTGACTTGGTAATAATGAACCACCTGGTGGATGAGTTTAAGCGCGAGCAGGGTATTGATCTTAAGGACGACAAAGCCGCTGTGCAACGCCTCAAAGAGGCGGCTGAAAAAGCCAAGATCGAATTGAGTTCCACCACCGAAACCGACATTAACCTGCCATTTGTGACGGCCGATGCGTCAGGTCCCAAACACTTCGAATACAAGCTGTCCCGCGCCAAGTTGGAACAGCTGGTGGGCGATCTCATTGCCAAAACTGCCGGGCCGGCCAAAGCTGCCCTAAAAGACGCCGGCTTGGAAGCCAAGGACATTAACGAGGTGATATTGGTGGGCGGTATGACCCGCATGCCGGCTGTCCAAAAAGTGGTAGAAGAATTGTTTGGCAAAAAGCCGCTGGCCGGTGTGAACCCAGATGAAGTGGTGGCCATTGGTGCCGCCATCCAGGGCGGCGTGTTGGGCGGGGAAGTTAAGGACGTATTATTGCTGGACGTGACGCCTTTGAGCCTGGGCTTGGAAACTCTTGGAGGTGTGTCGACCAAATTGATCGAACGCAATACCACCATCCCGACTTCCAAATCCCAAGTTTTCAGCACCGCGGCCGATGGCCAAACCCAGGTGGAAATTAACGTTTTGCAAGGCGAGCGCGAATTTGCCAAAGACAATAAGAGTTTGGGTCGGTTCATCTTGGACGGCCTGGCTCCGGCCCCGCGCGGCCTGCCTCAAATTGAGGTAACCTTTAACATCGACGCCAACGGCATTGTGAATGTCAGCGCGAAAGACAAAGCTACTAGCAAGGAGCAGCACATTGCCATTCAAAACTCTGGTAACTTGAGTGAAGACGACATTAAAAAGGCTCAGGCCGAAGCCGAGGCCAATGCCGAGGCTGACAAGCAAAAGAAAGATTTGGTGGAGGCCCGGAACCAACTGGACGGGTTAATTTATACCGCCGAAAAAACTTTGAAGGATGCCGGCGACAAAGCCAGCGACGAGGATAAGAAGGCGGTCGAGGAAGCTGTCCAAGCCGCCAAAGACAAGTTGGAATCCGACGATAAAGACGAATTAGAAAAACTGGCGGCTGACTTGAGCGAAAAGCTCCAAAAAGTCGGCGCGGCCATGTACCAACAGGGCGAACAGGCTCAAGCGCCCGGCGGCGAGGAAGCCGCGCCGGAAGTCGGAGCCACCGAAGACGAGGGCAAAACCGACGGCGAAGCGTCGGCAGAAAAATAATATAATCGGAATAAAGGATGGGCGTGGCTAGTAAAGATTATTACCAAATTTTGGGCGTTAGTAAGTCGGCCACGGCCGACGAGATCAAGCGCGCCTACCGCAAGCTGGCCATGCAGCATCACCCCGACAAACACGGTGGCGACGACAAAAAGTTTAAGGAAATTGGCGAGGCTTACTCCGTCTTAAGCGACACCAAAAAGCGGGCCAACTACGATCAATTCGGCAGTGCCGACGGCCCCACCTTTAACGGTCAGGGCTTCGGCGGCTTCGAAGGCTTTGATTTTAACGGCGGCGGCTTTGGTTTTGACCTCGGCGACCTGTTTGGCGGCATGTTTGAAAGTGTCATGGCCAACATTCAAGCCCAGATGGAAATTAGCATTGCCCAAGCCGTATTGGGTGACAAGCTTAAGGTTAAAGTCGGCGACGAAGCCCTGGACATTACCGTTCCGCCCGGCACCCAAGACGGCCAAGCCTTAGTTTTCCGCGGCAAAGGCCGCGCCGTGCGCGGTGGACGCAGAGGGGATTTAACCCTAGTCCTGCGCGTCAAAATCCCCCGCCATCCTAGTAAAGAAGAACAAGACTTGTACGAAAAGTTAAAACAGCTGGAAGCCAAAAAACATTTTTGGCAAAAATAAATGAGCCCCGACGGATGTCGGAGCTCATTGGAAGAGCGAAAACAGCACTTGGATGTGGCTGAACTCGGTGCGGCGTTCCAACACCGATGCCACCACCCGGTCTTTGACCACCAGAACGCTCAACCGATTATCAGTAGGCCGGGCCTGTTCGTGCGAATCGTAACTATGAAGCACATATGGAATTATCTCGACATCGGCCGTTAGGGTTCTGGCGTCCAGCCCTAGCGATCGGACAATGTTGCCGAAAAAACTGTCCACGGCCTCCCCAATTACGCCTTGATCGCCGGCGTTAACCAGCATCGGTTCCGGCACCGGGTTCATAAGCAGGTTTCGGCTGCTAGCTTTTTCATAACCCCTCCCCCGAGTACCTATGCTCGGTTTTTTTGTGCG
>CAZHSX010000017.1:0-10392 GCA_964535275.1 uncultured Candidatus Saccharimonadales bacterium | reverse complement strand
TGCATGTGTTAGGCACGCCGCCAGCGTTAATCCTGAGCCAGGATCAAACTCTCCATGTATAGAGTTGTTTGACTCTGATGTCAGATTAAACTGACTTGTTGAGCTGGCTTTTCATCAGCTCGTGTTTTTTCTTTTCTCAAAGATTTACGGTTACATTGCACTGCTTAAGCTTTCAAATTGCGTCTTGATATTATTGCGAACAAAAATCAGCGCCGCTTGTGCGACCCTGTTGGTTTTTGGTCGGTTTATTTCAAGACTATCGCCATTCTATCGGCTAGACCACCTAGCGTCAACCCTAAAAGCTAAGCCCTATAGATTGTAATATTTTCTTCGCAGATACTCTTCGTACTTTTGTTTCTGTGCCCGGCGCAGGAAATACACGAAGGCGCCGCCGCCGAGGCCGAGAACAACGAGGATGGTGATGATTAAACCGGGCAAAATGTTAGATTTGACGCTGCCCAATACCATAATTTGGCCAGTGTCCTGTAGCGGCGCGCTGATAATGTTGGTCTTTTTGTCGAACGTGAATTTGAGAGTGACAAACTGCGAGTTGTCGGCGGCGAAACGATCAAGAGCAAAATTCTTAAATTTCTTCAGAACGTCTTTAGTCAGCTGGAAGGCCACGCTGACCGGCGCCTTAAAGGTTGTTACCAGATCGCCGGAAGCTTGCTTGCAAATCAGCTCATATGGACCCACCACTACGGCTTGCTTGGGTTGGACCGGCAGGGCGTTAGTTTGAATGGTTATGCTGCAATCTACCCCAGCGTCCAAGGTGCCGGCCGGGATGGCCACCGATACTATTCCGTCGTCACTTTTAATGGTAGTGGTATCGGAACCCAAGGCGTTAAAGTCGCCGGTGGTAATGTCGGTGGTCGCGAAACCGCTAGCGTTTCCGGACAGATCGACGGCCGATAGACGGTAGAAGTAATGGGTTTTAAACGCCACCGTTTTGTCGTCAAAGTTGGTACTGGTCAGGTTGTCGGCAAGCGTGTCCCAGTTGGTATTATCAATTGAGCGTTCGAGTTTATACAATTTAATGCCGTTGTCATCGGTAGCAGTACTCCAGCTGAGCGTCACCACCAAGTTGCCGCCAGTCAGCGTCGCCATTAAGTTGCCTGGTACGCTGGGCGGAGTGGTATCCACGATGCCGCCCGAGGTGTCGCCACCGCCGCCAGAGCCGGGCGTCGGCGTGGGTGTCGGGGTAGGTGTAGGAGTTGGGCAAGTTGAATTGTCGGTACCGGGGCCGCAACCATGTGGCAGGGGCGGCGGAGGAGGGGGTGGCGATGGGCAGGTCGCGGTGGAGACAGTGACTTTGGCCGGAGCCGAGGGGGCACTGCCGCTGCCATAGCCGGCAACGGCTGATGCGATGGCCACTACTTGGTAGGTAAAACTGCGACCACAGGGCAAACCGCCCTGACTGTAGGTGGTACCGGCAGTGGTGCTGACCGGATGGCCGCCGGAATCAAGAATGCTATAGGACGAAATGTAGGTGTGGGCGCCGTTGACGGTAGCAGCATTCCAGGCTATGGAAATACTGCTGGTACCGCCGCCGTCCTGGCGCAGATTGGTGGGTGGGTTGGGCGCCGGTACGGCAATCACGTTATTAATGTAGCCAGAGAAAAAGTCGGTGCCGGCATAGTTTAGCCAGCCGCGGGTGGAAATAGTTTTACCATATGGAGCGGTTGACACAACCTGTATGGTAAAGTTCAAGCTAAAGGTATGGCCGGCTTGAAGCCTGCTGCCGTGTCGCACCAGCACTCCGGTCGAACTATCATAAGTAGCTCCACTGGTATTGGAAACATACTGGGCATAGGCCGGGATCTTCGTCTTTAAATCGACATTGGAACTGGTATCGGTCGACCCATTATTGCTGGCTACCAGCGTATAAGTAAGATTGCTCCCCGGTTTGACATTGGCACCGATGTCGGTGTGGCCATCCGTGTGCCCGCCCACGCTCGAGGGTACGCTTTCGGTAATGATAGTTTGAATATTGACACCGGCAAATAAGCGCGGCAAATATATCAGCGCCACCACGGCCAAAATCGCTACCAATAAAACATTGGTAGCCGTAAAACGTCGCAAAGTGACGGCGTTTTCAACCCTTGTTAACCGGGATTTTGGAGTGCGTCGCGGCATCAGCTTTAGTCTACCTGAAAGCGGTTATGCTCGCAAGATTTAACGGCGTTTGGGTTTGGCCAGCCACTTTGCCTTCCGGGCAACTTCTAGCTCCCCGGCTTCCAAAGCCGGTAGTTGGGTGCGCCATCGACTTATGAGAACCGCGTCAAAAACTGCCAGTGATGACAGCACTAATAGCGGCCATACCCGCCAGCTTAAATAAGTATTAGTTTCATATTCAGCCAGCACCAGCAATCCGCCGGCACCGGCGACAATTAAGGTTTTAAGCAGGACAGCCCTCACCCATCGTTTAGCCGGTTTGATTTTACGATACCGGCGTTTAGCTGTGACCCAAATTGCCAAACCGCCGATTAGAACTAAACCAAAAACCAATGCATAAATTAATAGCTCACCATGCCCCGGCCTGGTGCTCAGCCAGTGCAGCTGCGTTCCCAGCCGCCCGGTTTGAAACAATGCCGCCACCAAAAACCCCAGCACTGCCCCCACCGACACCTCCAGCGGTTTGTGGCCCAACAGTTCCCGCAAGCGCACTTTGGGCAGCCGTCCGCCATCTCGGCCGCGCGACAGGTCGTCCAGCAAATGGTTCAATACTGCCGCCTGCTCCCCGGCCGATCGCCGAACACCAAACGAGTCGTACATCACAATCGCCGCCAGCACTACGGTAATGCCAAACAATTGACTGTTAGGCCCATCCAAAATCAAGGCGGTTGCCGCCAGCGCCGTCACTACTGCAGCGTGGGCGCTGGGCATACCGCCCGAAACGTATAAATACTTCGCATCCGCCTGCCCGCGCGCGGCTGACAAACCAAACTTAACGATTTGCGCCACCGCCCAAGCTGCCAGTGGCACTATAATGTAGGGGTTCAGCAAAGTTTAATCCTCATCCAGCGCTTCGTCGTCATCTTCGTCATCTAGCCCCCAATCGATTTTGGCGGGGTCATAATCACCGTTGGGACAATCCCATTGGTTAGTTTCCGGGTCTAAAACCAGAGCAGTACCGCAATTTGGGCATAATTCTGGTTGCTCGTCGGTTGCCATATGGCCCTCCTTATTCCGGGGTTTATTTTACCACAGGACCCCGAGGCCGCTAAGCTTCTTCCAGCGGAATTTCGGTGGCGATTGGGCCGTCCTCGGCATCATTTGCCGCTGGCTCACCCGGCGATTGCTCGATTTGCTCGTCCAAAGTCGCCTCCCCAATCAGCGCCACCGACGCCACGTGGTCGCTGGCGTTCATGCGCATAATCCGGACGCCCTGGGTAGCCCGGCCGATCAGCGAAATACTGGCTAGCGGCAGGCGAATCACTTGGCCTTGGGTCGATACAATCACCAAATCTTCCTTGGTATCGCTAATCGCCCGCACATCCACCGCCCGCCCGGTTTTGTCGGTCACTACGCCGGCCTTAATACCGACGCCGCCGCGGGTGTGCGTAGCAAATTGGTCAACCTTGGTGCGCTTGCCGTAGCCGTTGGCCATAATCACCAACATCTGCGAATCGGCCGCCACCACGTCGACACCAACCACTTCGTCCTTGGGTCGCAAACGAATGCCGCGCACTCCCCGGGTAGCCCGACCCATCGGCCGCACGTCTTTTTCTTTAAAACGAATGGCCTGGGCCAACGCCGTACTCATCACGATTTCATCATCGCCGCTGGTAAGTTTGACCCACTTAAGCTCGTCGCCGGCGTCCAATTTAATGGCGATCAATCCCGTTTGGCGGACTTTGGCGTAATCTTCCAGCTTGGTCTTTTTGACCGTACCCATGCGGGTAGCCATAAACAAATACTTGGCGTTGTGGTCGCTGCTGAGGTTAATTAAGGAAGTAACCTTTTCGTCTGGCTGCAACTGCAGCAGGTTAACGATTGCCTGGCCTTTGGCGGTGCGGCTGGCGGCCGGAATTTCGTGGACTTTCAGGCGGAACACCCGGCCTTTGTCGGTGAAAAACAGCATAAAATCATGGTTTTGGGTTAGCACCAAGTGCTGGACAACGTCTTCTTCTTTAGTAGCCATGCCCATAATACCCTTGCCGCCGCGGCCCTGGGACTTATAGGTGTTAGACGGGATGCGTTTAATGTAGTTGCCGGCGCTCATCGTCACAATTACCTGCTCGTTAGGTACCAATTGTTCTTCGGTAAACTGGCCCAGCTCACTGGCAATAATTTGAGTCCGGCGCTTGTCGCCGTATTTTTCTTTCAACCCCACCAACTCTTCTTTAATAACCCGCAGGATTTCTTGCTCGTTGGCCAGAATCTTTTCAAGTTCTTTAATCAGCTTGAGCAATGCCGCAAGATCGTCTTCAACTTTTTTGCGCTCCAGCCCGGCTAACTTACGCAGCTGCATGGCCAAAATTGCTTGAGCCTGCAATATCGATAGTTTGAACTGTTTAATTAAATTGGTTTGGGCCTCTTCAGTGGTTTGGCTGGCCCGAATAGTTTTAATGACAGCATCAATGTGATCAAGCGCGATTTTAAGGCCTTCCAAAATATGGGCCGCGTCTTTGGCCTTTTGGAGTTCAAATTGGGTCCGGCGGCGCACCACCACTTGGCGGTGCTGCAAATATTCGCGCAGCATCATTTCCAGAGAAAGCACCCGCGGCTGCAAACCATCCACCAGCGCCAGCATATTAATATGGAAGGCCGTTTGCATGGGAGTGAATTTAAACAGTTGGTTCAGAATTTTCTTGGGATAGGCATCTTTTTTAAGATCAATGACAATGCGAATGCCGTTACGGCTTGATTCATCGCGCAGGTCGCTGATACCGGTAATTTTTTTGTCTTTGACCAATTCGGCAATTTTTTCTACCAATACGGATTTGTTCAGAGCATAGGGGATTTCGGTCACCACGATTTTAAAGTCGTCTTTTTTACCTTCCACAATCTCGGCTACGGCCCGGATGATCACACTGCCCTTGCCGGTACCGTAGGCCTGACGGATGGCGTCGGTACCGTAAATCACGCCGCCGGTCGGAAAGTCCGGCCCTTTGACGAATTTCATTAGATCTGTAGCCGTAGTTTCCGGCTGATCAATTAGGTGTACGATAGCATCCACCAGTTCACCTAAATTGTGGGGCGGAATGTTGGTAGCCATACCCACGGCAATACCCATTTGACCGTTCAACAGTAAATTCGGCAGTTTGGCTGGTAACACCACCGGCTCACGCGAACTACCATCATAGCTGGGGCGAAAATCGACTGTGTCTTTTTCGATATCGAACAGCAACTCTTCGGCCAGCGCTGTCATCCTAGCTTCGGTGTAACGCATGGCGGCTGGCGAGTCGCCGTCCATAGAACCAAAGTTGCCCTGCCCATCCACCAACGGGTAGCGCAATGACCAAACCTGGGCCATGCGGGCCAGCGAATCATAAATAGCTTGGTCGCCATGCGGGTGCAATTCACCCATCACCCGGCCGACTACCTGGGCGCTTTTTTGATACTTAGCTGTATGGCGCAAGCCCAGAGTATTCATCATGTATAAGATGCGCCGGTGCACGGGCTTGAGGCCGTCGCGCACATCCGGCAGTGCTCTGGCCACGATCACGCTCATGGCGTAATCCAAGTAGCTGGTTTCCATTTCGGTTTCGATGGTGCGTGCTTCTACCTTGCCGGCGTTGCCACCTTCTGGGGTATCTTCCAAGGGTAATTGGTCTTTAATTTCGTCTGCCATCTTTATATGTCCAAATTAGAAACGCTTTTGGCGTGTGTTTGAATAAAGTTTTTGCGCAAAAGTACTTCTTCACCCATAAGTTTGTTGAAAATAGCGTCGGCTTTTTCCGCATCTTCCACGTTCACCCGCAGTAAAATGCGATTGGCCGGATCCATAGTGGTTTCCCATAGTTGATCGGCGTTCATTTCGCCCAAACCCTTGTAGCGTTGGATACTGCCGGTGATGCCGGCAGCTTTTAGCCGGCTTTTTTCCTCATCACTGACTAATTCCGGCTCGGCTTCGGCGTCGGGCACCGCCACCTCCTCGCCTTCCACCGGTTCTGGTGCCGGCTCTTCGGCCTTTTTGGCGGCCTTCGGCTTGGCCGCCCGCTCTTTGGTCAGCCGGTCAATCAAAGCGTCCCGCTCTTGATCGCTGTAGGCATAATGTTTGGTCTTGCCTACGGGCAGCAAATACAGCGGCGGTTGGGCAATGTACAGATGGCCGTCGGTAATAATGGCCGGCATGTGGCGGTAAAAGAAAGTCAGTAGCAGCGTACGAATGTGGGCGCCGTCCACGTCGGCGTCGGTCATGATAATGATCCGGCCATAGCGCAGTTTACTGATGTCAAACTGGTCGCCAATGCTGGTACCCATGGCAATAATTAAGTTTTTAACCTCGTTATTAGCCAGCATTTTGTCGATCCGTGCTCGTTCCACATTCAGGATCTTACCTCGCAGAGGCAGTATCGCCTGGAACTCGCTGTCACGCCCCCCCTTAGCGCTGCCGCCGGCGCTGTCCCCCTCCACCACGTATAATTCAGCGCGGGCAGCATCGCGGGTACGGCAGTCGGCCAGCTTGCCCGGCAGGGTCATACCCTCCAGCGCCCCTTTGCGAATCACGGTATCGCGAGCGGCACGGGCGGCAATGCGAGCACGGGCACTTAAAGTCGCTTTAGCCACCACCTTGCGCCCTTCCCCGGGGTTTTCCTCCAGGTAATAATTAAACCATTCGTTCATGACCTGTTCCACATAGCCGCGAATTTCCGGATTACCCAGCTTGGCTTTGGTTTGGCCCTCAAACTGCGGATCGGTTAATTTCACCGAAATTACAGCCGTTAAACCCTCGCGGCAGTCTTCGCCGGTCAGGTTTTCTTCGTTGTCTTTAATCAAGCCGTTTTTGCGGGCGTAGTCGTTAATTACCCGGGTAATGGCGGTGCGAAAGCCGGTTAAGTGCGTGCCGCCTTCCGGGTTGTAAATGTTGTTGGCAAAAGCCCGCACGTTTTCGCTAAAACCTTCAGTATATTGAATGGCAATTTCCACCGCCACGTCTTTAACCGTGCGCTCAATGTAAAACGGCGGGTCATTAACCACTTCTTTACTGCGGTTCAAGTGCTCAACGTAGCTTTTGATACCGCCTTCAAAATAATAGCTGTAGCGCTGCCCCGAAGCCTCATCGCTGGCCGCCACCCGTACGCCTTTGGTGAGGTAGGCTTGGTGACGCAGGTAGTCTAGCACGGTAGCGTAATCGAACTTGGTGGTTTCGAAGATTTTTTCGTCGGGGTAAAAAGTTATGGTAGTACCAGTGCCTTCGGCGCTGCCCACTACCTTAACTTCGCCTTTGGCCTTACCGCCGGCATATTCCTGCCGGTAAAGTTTACCGCCTTGGTGTACCTCGGCAATTAATTGCGTTGATAACGCGTTAACCACACTAATACCCACACCATGTAAGCCGCCCGATACTTTGTAGCCACCGCCACCGAACTTGCCGCCAGCATGTAGGATTGTGAGGGCCGTTTCCAAACCGCTTTTGCCGGTAGTTGGGTGCTTATCGACCGGAATGCCGCGGCCGTCGTCGGTGACTGTCACACCACCGTCGGCCTGCAGCAGCACATCCACGCGGGTAGCATGGCCGGCCAGGGCTTCATCGATACTATTGTTTACCAGCTCCCAAACTAAATGATGCAAACCCTCTTGCCCCGTGCCACCGATATACATGCCGGGACGCTTGCGGACAGGCTCCAAACCCTCCAGCACTTGGATTTGCTCGGCACCGTATTTACCTTTGACCGGCTCGGCCATTCCACTCCACATTAAAAATGCGCATCGCGCTTCCCTACTATTATAATGCTCGGTTTTATCTGTCGCAACCCCTTAAAATGAAGAAGCCCCTCAAAATTCGAGGGGCTTCCAAATGGCCGACGACGCGAGAGAGCGCCTCTCCCTACCGCAGGATGTTGGGGGGAGTTCACATCAGCGGACTACCGCCGGCCATCAGACTTAACAGTACGCGCCTTCCAGAACGGAGAGATTCGGGTCGGGACCGATCGCACGCAAGCCCTCTTGGTCACCGCACTCATCATGCATGGCCAAATGTCTAACTTCCGGATGCCAATAGATTTGCCATTGACATTCGATTGGCCGGTTGCACCTGGCACAATTATTGCGTTTTTTGGTACGCATGAAGATGAACTCGGCTTGCTGCAAATGACACGCTTTGCCGCTGCAGAAAACACTACACCAGGTGCAGACGATATCCTTGATCAGGAAAGTTTCGCCTTTTACCACCCGACGTGATGCCGTATGCATTGCCTCGACAATCCGCGGATTGTCGCAGCACAAACATCGCCGCAATTGCCTCACACTCCTAGGCTTGGGAAATAACTTCCGTTCGGACATTCGTAATTATCCCATCGCGACTTGCTTGCGTAAAGCTTAAGTGGTTTAATTGTTCTGATGGCCAGTAAATTCCAAAAGGTTGTGTCGAGCATGAGCCTATCACCTAGCGCTGGGTCAGGCTTGGTTTTTTATCTGCGCCGCTTGCAAAAAGAAAAAGCCACCCGTGGCTTGGCTATGGCCGCCGGCGCGCTGGTAGTTGTCATGCAGCTGGTATTCGTAACCGCACCGGCCAAATCCACCATTGCCTCTTCACCATACGACATTATCTTGGGCGGCTGGACCAACAAAACCGATCTGCTGGACATTTACGACCACGGCAATAAAGGCGTGGCCGGCCAATCGGGCAGCCAGCTGCGGGCGATTTTTGACTACTTTAAAATTACCCGCGCCGACATCGAAAAAGGTCACTTGGGTACCATTAACTCCGGCGACCACAGTTTATACAGTGTCGGTCGACTCAACCACAACGGGCCCGACCATATCCTAATCATTGACGGTAAAAAGTTTTATCAGCACCCTCTGTATCTATGGATGGACAACCACCGCTTCGATGCGCTGATTGGCACCCGCGCCGACGGCAGCTTTTTTGCCATCTTAAAAGACTGCGGCAACATCGTGGTGAAGCTGCCGTCCACTCCCAAACCGCCCCCCACCCCTAAGCCTAAGCCGAAACCGAAGCCCAAACCCAAACCCGGCCAACCGCTAATCTTGGAATCCAAAGAAGCCCTTAACCTAACCCAAGTTGACGCCCAGGGCAACCCAATTGACGCCGAAAGTGCTCCGGCCCATGGCGGCGATCTCATCCGTTATATTCTCACCACGACCAATACTGGTACCGCGCCGGCCGCTGGCTACGTGGTTACCGAAGACATTACCGACATTCTGGAATACGCCGATTTGGTGGATAACGGCAATGCCACCCTGAACAAAGGCACGCTGACTTGGCCGGCCACTACCATTGCTGTTAACGAAGACCACATCAACAGCTTCACCGTGCGGATTAAAAACCCCATTCCCATTACGCCGGTCTCGTCTTCGGATCCGCTAAGCTACGACTTGATGATGGATAACGTCTACGGCAACGACGTGCACGTTAAGCTGGTAGTGCCGCCGCCCAAACAAATCGAGCTGGCCAGCGCCCAGTTACCACAAACCGGTCCGGCCGAGAATTTAGCCGTAGTGCTGGGGTTTGTCGGCCTAGCGACTTACTTTTTCTTGCGCAACCGCCAGCTGGTGAAAGAAGTTCGAATACTGCGTAATGACGACGAAGGAGTTAACTAATGGCTGAACGCGAACCCCTAAATACACCAGAGCGGGAGTCGGTGCCCGAGCAGTTGGCTGAAATTGCCGCTGAACGCCTGCAGCAAATCGAAAACGCAGTTGAGACCGGCGGTGCCAACCAAGCCGAACGGGTGGAAGTCGCCCGCGAAAAGCTAGAAAAGCAGCCAGAAATTGACAGCCAAAAAGCCGAAGCTAAAGCTCATGCAACCAGCGGGCTGGATCGACGCTTGAATTACTCCCACACTTTAACTAGCCTGCAACGGCATTTGAAACCGGCCAGCCGAGCCTTTAGCAAGTTCATCCATACGCCGGTAGTTGAACGCACCAGTGAGGTGGTGGGCAGCACCGTACTGCGCCCATCGGTCACCCTTGGAGCCACCTTAACAGCCTTAATAATCGGCGTTTTCTTTTACGCCACTGCCCGGCATTATGGCTTTGGGCTCACTGGCTCGGAAATGGTATTTTCACTGCTAATCGGCGGCGTCATTGGCGTGATCGTCGAGTTGTTTTATCACTTCATCAAAGGCTTTCGCCGCTAGCTTAGGTCGTTATAACGTTGCCTTGGGCGTCGATCGTAACTTCCCCAGCCGACGGCTGGCTTGGCGGCTGTACCGGGGGTGGCGTGGCCGGAGCGGGCGGGGTAACTTGCATTTGGGGTTG
>CAZHSX010000016.1:4316-10529 GCA_964535275.1 uncultured Candidatus Saccharimonadales bacterium | reverse complement strand
CCGTCGGCTAGCACAATTGTTTCGATACCGTCGTCCAGCTTGGCCCACTCGGCCGGATCAAATTTATAGTGGTCGTAATGGATTGGGATAACTGTGTTGGCGCCGATCGCTCGGGCAAATTCGACCGCTTCCTTGGCAAACTGCCCACCGCTAGGTCCACCGATCGGAATAGCCGCATTTGCAATCTCGAAACTCGGCTGCTCAACCCCATCGCCCGGATGTAAAAACACGCCGTCAATCACAAAGCCGGTGTTATGGGGTGGATTAAGCATGTTTGGCGCCGTAAAGTGTTTTAAATCCACGGCTTTAATCTTAAACCCAGCGGCTTCAAACACTTGGCCGCTATGTATAACCTCAATCCCCTGGCTTTGACCGGCCACCGCCGCGTTGGCATAGCCTGGCACTCCGGCCGCGCGCAACTGATCCCAAATCTCTGGGTCAAAATGATCGATATGTTCATGGGTATAAAGAACAGCGTCCACCTTGCCCAGTTCGCTAATTTTGTGCCTATCCGCGAAGAAACTGCCGGGATCAACCAATAGCCGACCACCCGAACCTTCAATCAACAAACATGACTGCCCGAATTTGGTAACTTTCATAGTCCAAATTATATCACCGCCAAAATTATTGTTGACAGCGCAACCATAAGGGCTTAAATTTAATTTAGGTACCTGCATAAAAAAAGTACTCAAAAACAAAAACTACTAAAAAGCGGCTTTCCCAAGCCGTTTTTTAGTTTTTGAATTATTGCCTCGCCAAATTACCGAGCTTGAATGTCGTCGGGCGAAATTTGCTGCGAATTTAAACTCTGGCCGAGCTTGTTGTACTCATCCACTAGTTCGTTGTAAGCATTAATTTCGCTTTTAAGACTTTGCACCAAAGCGTTCTGGCGCGGCACTAGCGCATTGTAGTCACTAACCCGTCCCGCGCGCAGCAAAGTGTCCATTTGCGTGTTTAGGGCACTCAAACTGGCCTTGTCGATGTTAATTTTAACCAGACGAGCGTTTAAATCAGCTTCGCGGCTGGCAAAGGCGCTTTGAGAACGGTTATAAGCTGCCACAATCGCCGACCGATTGCTAAAGTACTGCCGGTAGTGTGCTTCCAGCTCTGGCGACAGGTTCGCGTACTGGGTGCCAAGCAAAGAGTGCAGCTCATTGTCACGCTGACCGGGCTCACTTTGGTCGTACTTAGCAATCAGATCATTTAGGTCTTTGTTGTTCAGTGCCACAAAGGCTGTTTCCAGTTGTTGATTGATTTGGGTTTTTTCGCTGGCGCTCAAGCGGGCGTAGGCGGCGTGCAGCAGCTCGTGGGCCGCCGTGACGTCCATGTTGGATGTAAGTTCCGGATTGGTAATGTTCAAAATGTAGATCCGCCTACCTGTAAAACAGCCGATTTCCAATACTTGGCCCTGCACATCGCAGTCGGTGTTAAAGGTAGTTTTGTCGTCAATCCGGGGATTATTGCGATAAAACATCGCCTTGGCACGCTCGGTCATGGTAGTACGGCCCACAAAGCCGCTAATCTCGGCCGAAGGTTTATAGGTAGCTAAAGCTAGTCGATCAGCCAAGTTTTGATAGTTGGCTAAGCCGTAAATTAAGGTGCCGCACACCAGGAGCAGAAATAAATCGGCTAAGACGTGATGGGGCTTTTTAGTCGCCCCGGTTTCAGCCAATATCAGGTTGCGGCCGCACTGTTCGCAAACCTTGGCGTCATCGACGTTGGAGTGGCCGCAATCAGAGCAGACTTTCATACCGACATTAAAGCATAAAAGTTAGGGTTTGGGGTATAGCACAAAGTTAGGTCTAAAAATTTGATACTCAAGCGCCAAATCGCTGTTTACGCCACAACGATTTTGTAACTTTTCGGATTAAATTCGGGCAATTTCAAACCGCTTCAATTTAGCCTTGTTGGCTTTGGTCGGCGTTTGTAGTTCCAAAAGCTCGGCGTAAATCCCGCCGTGCTTTTTGGCCAGCGCCGCCGGTGTGCCGGCCTCGTGCACTTGGCCGCCGCGCAGTCCCACAATTTGATCCACGTTTTGAATCGTCGACAGCCGGTGCGCGATAATCATGGTGGTCCGATCCTGCAGGAGGCGCTCCAGCGCCTCCTGCACTTCGCGCTCGGCCTTAGAGTCCAGCGAGCTGGTGGCCTCGTCCAAGATTAAAATCGGTGGGTTTTTTAAGATCGCCCGGGCAATGGCAATGCGTTGTTTCTGACCGCCGCTTAGTTTTACTCCCCGTTCGCCGATTTCGGTGTCATAGCCGTTGGGCAGTTTACCCACAAACTCATGGGCATTGGCCGCCCGCGCCGCCGCTTCCACGTCTTCATCCGCAGCGTCCGGCGTGCCGTAGCGAATGTTCTCGGCCACGGTGCCGCTAAATAGCGCCGGGTCCTGAAACACCACCCCGATGGCACTGCGTAAACTGGTCTGCGTCACTTTGGCCACGTCTTGCCCGTCAATCGTAATGGCACCGCCACTGGGCTGATACAGCCGCATCAGCAGGTTGGCAATGGTGGTTTTGCCCTCGCCGCTTTCACCCACCAACGCCGTTTTGGTACCTGGCGCCACCTTAAAGCCGACGCCCTTTAACACCTGCTGACTGCCATCGTAAGCAAAATCCACACCCTTATACTCAATGGCGCCCTCCCCCACCTTCAGCTCGCCGGCATCGGGAGCGTCGACAATCTTGGGCTGGGTTTCCATAACTTTAAAATAATCTTTACTGCCGGCCACCGCCCGCTGAACTTGATCGACGATGAAACTGCTGGCGAACAGCGGGAACTGCGCCTGGGTGGCCAGCTGTAACATCAAGGTCATTACCCCCAAAGTAAATCGTCCGCGCACGGTTTGGTAAACAATAAAGCCGTAAATCAAAAAGAAAATTAGGTTGAGGCTCAACCGCCGCGCCACGTCGTACCAATGCCACTCCTTTGACTGGGCTTTGGTTTGGCGCTCGACTTCGCGGCGCTTGTGGGCGTACAAAGCTGATTCGGCCACTTCTTGTACAAAGGCCTTCACCACTCGAATCTGCCCCACTGCCTCGATAAACCGCCCGTTGGCGTAATCGATATTTTGATTAATGCCATCCTGCTTGGCCTGCCAGCGCCGACTGCTTAAAGTTGTCAGCCAAATGTAGAGCGGGAACAATGCCGCCAGCAGCAAGGCCACCGGCCAGGAATAATACGCCAAAATTCCCAGCGTTATAGCGCTGGTCAGGAAAAAGCCAATAAAATCATTGGCCAGCATGTTCACCAGTTGAGAAATCGTGACGATACTGCGCTCCAGCCGCGAGCTGATGCGTCCGCTAATTTCGTTGTCAAAATATTCCAACGGCAGGCTCATCACATGATCGTAGTAGCGTTGAGCCAATAAGGTGTAGAGTTTGGCCGCCAGCCGGTCGCCAATGTAGCCGGAAATGTTGGAAAGCACGGTAATTAACAGGTTGGCAACCAGGATTAAAACGACAAAAACCGCGAAGTACCCTAGCGGTCGGCCGCCGCCTTTTAAATTCGCCACCACCCCGTCGACAATGTAGCGCAGGAAAAATGGTGTCGATTGGTTGAGTAGCGCTATGATCACCACGAACACTGCGGCCGTTAAATAAAACCGCTTCAGTTCCCACGAGTAACGAATAATTTTAAATAAGTCCTTCACGGCTTTGATTGTAGCAGAAAAGCAAAACGCCCCGCCCTAGCGAAGCATTTCGCCAGAACGGGGCTAAATCCACCCTTTGTAACCGTACAGTATGCAGGCCGCCAACTCGTACCGCTTCCATTCCCGGAAGCTGTGCGTTTGCCACTGAACCGACTCAGGATCCCACAGGGCCGTTTCATCCAGGCTGATTATCCCGGTTATGGCCTCGAATCCCAGTTTGTTCAGCGTCGCTCGGCAACGCGGCACGTGCGCCGGATGCGCTATCACCAAGGGATTGGCGAAGCCGTGCATTTGCATATACAGCCGCGCCTGCTCGGCCGCTTCGCGGGTATCCAGGTAAGCACCCTTCACCCGATGTTCTTCGACGCGCATGATCCAGTCGTTGCGAATGTCCGGGTCCAAGGCTTCGTAGGCATCGGCAATTTCAAACTGCAAGATCTTGGGAATATTGCCGTACTTGGTCAACCACTGGGCCAAGGCCTGGTTGGCTAGTCCGGGCAGGATCTTGTCCCCCTCCTTACGGAACCCAAACGAAAATCCCACCACGCAATCCGGCTTGCCGCCGGTCACGGTGTAGCCGCCAGCGGCTACCTCGCGGTAAACCCGCCGCGCCATTAGCAAGCTCAATAGTCTCACCTCTCGATCGGAAACTGTCAAAGAGAAAATTACTTTACCAGCTTGGCACCAGGTGCGCAAGCGTAAGCAACGAACAAAGTGCCCCGCCAAGGCGAGACATTTTGCTCGTTTCAGCGGGGCACGAAACCTTGCTTCAGCAGATTCTGAACTGGGAGAAACAGTGGCTCGGGCAGATCATCCCAGCGGAACCAATCCCACTTCAGTTGCTTTTCCGGCTCAAGGATTTGCGGTTCACCGCCGTCCCAGTCAGCCACCATGTACAACGTCACCCAGTGCTGCAATTCATCGGTAAACACGTCGTTAGTCACGGCTAGCTCACGCCAATTAACTACCGACAAGCCGGTTTCCTCCAGCAATTCGCGTTCGGCGCAATGCTGAATCGGCTCGCCCATTTCCAGCTTACCGCCGGGAAAACTCCAGGTCAGAGCGCCATGTGACCCTTGTCTTAAACCCATTAGGACCAGACCATCACGCAAGATGATGGCTGCTACTCCGACATGCGGATGCTTAGTCACGTTTACCTCCAAATCAAGGTGCCAGAACGCTATACCAAGAGTATATAACCAAAAAAGCCCGACACAAGGTCAGACTTTTTTGGTGGAGCTGCGGGGAATCGCACCCCGGTCCGTTGGTTAACAAACCCAGCTTCTACAAGCGTAGACGATTCAATGTCTTTTGCACCCGCTCTTGGAATCGCCAAGATAAGCGAACACAGCAGCTCGTAGTCTTATTTACAACGTTGAGCACCGTTGCAAAGCAGCCAGATAATTTGGCACCGACCGGTTCCCATCTGGCGTCAGACGGTCGATGGCTTTAAAACAGTTAAGCTAAAGCAGGTGCGAATGAAGGGGCCTGAAACAGACTCTTCACGCGCGCAACAAATTTCTCATTTGTTGATGGTTGGGTTTAACGCACGCCTGCGGCTTGCAGCTGGAGTTTATCAATGTACCAACGTCGAAGCTGGTCAGCCCCTCGTCGAACCTAGACATACTAGCAAAAATCGGCGGGATTTTCAAGCGTCAGAACGCCGACTTAGCCACCTGCCACAGGGAGTCATCGTGGAATTTGACCTTGCGCCAGTACCACCACTCGGCCCCCCACAGATCTTGGTGGCTGATATGCATACCCCGGGAGTAATCGATTATCTCGGTTAATTTGCCGGCATCCATGGTTTTATTCTGCTCCTCAATGCTCAACCCTACCGTTGCCCCTGGGCCCCACGGTTCGGCCTGCAGCTCATGTACAAACACCGGCTTACTCGTCAGTCGCTCGGTGACGGCCGCCCGCCAGTGGTAAAACCAGGCCGGCACCCGGTAGTTAAAGTACAAATGCACTGCCGACACATAAGCCCGCTTGTAAATCGAAAACCCGTATTCATCCGGCCGCGGCGACCCCAACGGCAGGCCGTATTGATTACTAACACTCATGGCCACCGGGTGAGCCGGATCCAATCCGCGCACTAAATCCAACTCTGCCTGCAGCCGGCCGCGATCAAACGTGCCTTGGCAAGCACCGAAGGTCCTAAGCAGCGCCTCATTCTCCAATTGGTAACTTTCAATGGCCGAGTCATTGCGGTAATGCTTCACCACGGCCGATATAAAGCTCTCTAAGGCTTGCTTTTGTTCGTTGGGCCCCAATCCCCGCGCCCACGGCGCGTAATGGCATTCCGGCCACCTCGGCTGGCGCAGGCCAATCGCCAGACTAACTTTGGCGCCAGCCAGCCTAGCTTGCTCCATTTGCCAGTCCAAGTCGGCAAAATCAAACTGGCCTGGCGCCGGCTCAATCTGCTCCCAGTAACTCATCAGCCGTAGGTGTTTGACGCCCAAATCCTGCAGTATGGCTTGGTACGCCTGGCGCCAGTCCAATCCCAGCTCGTCGGCATATTCAACCGAAAAACTAGCGCCAAACACCGTTGGCTCACCGCG
>CAZHSX010000016.1:0-4216 GCA_964535275.1 uncultured Candidatus Saccharimonadales bacterium | reverse complement strand
AAGGATGCTTATGCCGGTGGAACCAATCAATGAGGAGTTTTTCTACGAGATCTTGGGTGATTCATATTACCGAGATCTAGAAGCCGACCCCAGTGAACCAATCGCCGAAGAAGTACCCAAGCTACCCCTGGAAACCAACGATAGCCCCTAGCCCGCGGGCGGTAAAATTGTTACGCTTAGGGCGTGAAGCGCAAGTCCCAACCCAAACTAGCCAGCACTGATTCTGAAATCCGCAAACATTATTTTCTGGAGCGGTATGTGATTGTGGCGCCCCAGCGCAATTTGCGTCCCGATGCTTTTGCCGACCCGACGGCCAGCCATAAGCTGGAACTGGCCACCAGCCCGGCGATTGAAATGGACCCCAGTATTTTGGAAATCAAAGACGAGCACGGCCGCTGGGCCGTCAAAGTCGTGGGTAACAGCTTTGCGCCGCTCACCCTGCATAACTCCAAAGCCTATGGCAAGCAAGAAGTGGTGATCGAAACTCCTCAACATAACGTGGAGTTTTCCGAACTGCCGCTGAATCAAATTATGCGCATTTTCCAGGCTTTCATTAGCCGCCGGCACACCCTGTACCAGCTGCCGGGCATCCGCTACGTAGTAATGTTCAAAAATGACGGGCCCAAAGCCGGCGCCTCGATCGCCCATGCCCACTCCCAGATTATTGCCGTGCCGTTTATTCCCCCAACAGTCGAAAACGAAGCTGCCGGCTACGACCATTATCTGCGCGAGCATTCGTCCTGCCCGCTTTGTGACGTCGTCAAGTGGGAGCTTAGCCAGAAAGTCCGCGTCATTCATAACGACCGGCAGGTGTTAGCCATCGCGCCCTACGCCGCCAGCGCGCCCTTTGGCGCTTGGATTATTCCCAAGCGGCACGTGGGCAGTTTTGCGGAATTTAAGGACTCGGAACTGCTTAGTACCGCCAAGGTGTTAAAACAAATCGCCGCTAAACTGGATGGCGCCGGCATTAGTTTTAACTTTTTCTTGCAGGACTCCCTGCCGGCCGAAGACCACCACTTTGTGCTCAAAGTTGAGCCTCGCAGCAACACCTGGGGCGGCTTCGAGCTGGCCACCGGCGTGATTCTAAATCCGGTTCCGCCCGAATTCGCCGCCCGGTGGTATAAGTCCAAATAATTCTGGCCAAAAAGAATGGACCGGAGACTCGCGGGTCTCCGGTCCAGTTTAGCTAGGTTTGACCGACTAGGGAAAGGCGCTTGCAACAGTCGTTCAAACCCGGTGAGGCCGTTGGAGCAGAGGTGGCCGCCCTTGCTCACTGTGGTGCGAAGGTGGGAGGGCCGTTTGGTTTCCCTTTCGCAATCACAGTCCTCACTTGAAGTACCCCTCCCCCTGTCAGTCGATCAGGCTAACGCCCGTCGTGCCGGCAGGGTTCGGGAGAGGTTAAGGCCCAGTAATGTCACTGAGACATCTCCCCTCTCTTTCTTCCGCCGATCGCTGCTAGATGGAACGGCAGCCTAGGATTAGGCTGGCCGGCTCTGACGCGGGGGCCAGAATGCACGCTCCATTGTACGCAATCCCGACAAATGTGTCAATAACACATTCGCCAATTTTACTTGCGGTTATATTTTTCGGACGCGTCCCAAACTAGTTCAAATAAGGCCAGCAGGCTTTTGGCCAGCTCGGCGCTGCGAATACTGACTCCCAGCGGGCGGGTACCGGTCAGGGAAAGCATGACAATGTGATCGCCGACAATGTTGATGTCGCCGTGCAAAGGATACTTATCTACCGGCAGCCAACGCGAGTCTCGGTTGCGCTGGCGGTCAGAACTTTTCAGAATCGGGCCTTCAGCCGAGGTGTAAATAAATCGACTTTTGATGCCGCTTTGGGCGCGAGAAGGGTTGGTAAGATTAGCCCGGAATTCCGGGAAAAAGGCATAAACCTGATCGATGTTACTGATACCGTAAGTCACTTTGGCGCTTTTTTGACTAATCAAAAAAGTTTTAAAAACCGATTTTATACCTTCAGCGCTGTCATAAAATTTGACGTTGGGAGTTTCCGCCGGCAAACCCTTAAGCTCCTGCAATTCCGGTAGTACCCCTTCAAAATGTTCCTTTTGCTCTTTGATCTGCTGCTGCTTTTTATCCAGTAGGCGCCGCAAGCTAATCGGATCTTCGGCTGTGAAGACAGTTTTTTTGCCCTTAGTCGATTGACTCACCAAGCCCAGGTTGACCAAGGCTTCCAAAATCACATAGGTTGTAACGCGTTTAATGCCAGAGTGGTCGGCGATTTTTTGCACGGCCGCCGGCCCGATCATTAAGTTGGCCAAGTAAACCCGGGCTTCTTTTTGCGATAAGCCCAGCTCTTCAATGCTTGCCAATAACTCTTCATTCATAGGGTTACACTAGCACAGTTTTTGCAAAATGTAAATAATAACTGACAACATTGGATGATAATTTTAGGCTTGACTGTTTGGTCTTTGTTCGGTTACTATCTGGCTATTACTACTAATTGGGCGGTTGCGAGGTTGCGATGTTAGCCAAAGTTCAAGCCGCCGCCCATTTGGGTTTAGACAGCCGTTTAATCGAAGTCGAATGTGATTTGTCGGGCGGACTCCCCGCCTTTATTGTCGTCGGTTTAGGTGACAAAGCGGTTGACGAAGCTAAGGAACGGGTGCGAAGCGCTCTCAAAAATAGCCAACTCAACCTGCCGCCGCGACGAATCACCTTTAACTTGGCGCCGGCGGATTTACCCAAGGACGGCACGGCCTACGACCTAGCCATGGCGGTATCGCTACTGAAAGCCACCGGGCAGGTGGAAGTGTCAGCCGATCAAGGCATGTTCAGCGGTGAACTGGCTTTAGACGGCAGCTTGCGCCCGGTGCGCGGGGCCATCGCCTCGGCTCAATTGGCAGCCGCCCGGGGGTTAAAGCAGTTATTTTTGCCGGCAGCTAATGCCGCTGAAGCTGCTTTAGTGACCGAACTAGAAATTTATCCGGTTTCCAACCTGAAACAGCTGTATCGCCACCTAATTGGCGAGCAGGCAATTGCGCCCTACCGCGGCCAACCAGTGATCAGTAATGATGTAGAAATTACTACGAACTTAAGTTCCGTCTACGGGCAATTACAGGCTAAACGGGCGTTAGAAATCGCTGCGGCTGGCGGGCACAATCTGTTAATGTACGGCCCGCCCGGTTCCGGTAAAACCATGCTAGCCAAGGCTTTAATCGGGATTTTGCCGCCGCCTAGCTTCGAGGAAATGATTGAAATTACCAAACTGCACAGCTTAGTCGGGCAAAACGATGGCCAGATTGTCACGACTCGTCCGCTACGAAACCCTCACCACACGGCTAGCGACATTGCCTTAATCGGGGGCGGTAAATGGCCGCGGCCGGGTGAAATCAGCTTAAGCCATCATGGTATCCTCTTCCTAGACGAACTGCCGGAGTTCCCCCGTCACGTGCTGGAAGCCTTGCGTCAACCGCTCGAAGACGGCCGCGTAACTATCGCTCGCGCTACCGGGGCACTCACTTTTCCGGCCCAATTCCTGCTCGTGGCCACTCAAAATCCTTGCCCCTGCGGCTGGGCTGGCGACCCCGTCAAGGAATGTCACTGCACTATGCAACAAATTACCAACTATAACCGCCGCATTTCTGGCCCTTTGCTGGACCGCATTGACCTGTGCGTCCAGGTGGCTCGGGTTAAGCAAGAAGAACTAGTGAAGGCTCAGGCCAGTGAACCCAGCGCCAAAGTGGCCGAACGTGTGTCCGCGGCCCGCCAGATTCAAAGTCAGCGTTATCAGAATGGCATGATTAATGCCAGATTAAGTAACGATCAGATTAAACGCTGGTGCAAACTGGATACACCGGCCGAGGCCTTAGCCAAGAATGCGCTCATCAGTCTGGGCCTGTCTGCCCGCTCTTATCTGCGCGTACTCAAAGTCGCCCGCACGATTGCCGATCTGGCTGGCAGCCCCAACGTTGAACCTCCCCACCTAGCTGAATCCCTAAGTTACCGCTCTAGAGCTTAATCAGGCGATAAACCGCCGGCCCCAAGCCAGTGTGCTCGAACAGATACCAGAGCACCAATTGCAGCAGTACTAGCCCAACTGCCAGGATTAAAATACGCTTAACATCCCGACCAACATAATTAAACTCCAGGGTGGCGGCCGGTTGGTTAGGCTGAGGGGTATCGACCGGCTTGACTAGCGTCTGCGACGTCAACAGATAACTAAAATCGCGTTTTTTTGGCTTTTTTGGCTT
>CAZHSX010000015.1:0-10853 GCA_964535275.1 uncultured Candidatus Saccharimonadales bacterium | reverse complement strand
CCACCAGATATTATCTTCGGACCAGCGCCACCCGGATGGTCCAGTCTTGGACGTTGTAAAATCGGTCGGACGGATCTACCAAGTCGCCAGCTTTGATGCCCTCGGCGTCGCCGCTGACGGCGTAAATGTAATCGGGCTGGTAAAGAGTAATGGCCGGCAGGTCGGCGGTCCAGGTGGCGGCAAAGGCCTGATATTTGCCAGTGCGCACTTCGGGATCGGTATTCACCCGGCCGGCCTCCAACGCCCGATCAGCCACAGCCGAACTATACTCGCTCAGATTTAAACCCGGGTCTTTGGCCTGGGTAGAATGCCAATACGGGTACACATCGGGGTCGGCGCCCAAGTTCAACCCATACAGCAAGACATCGAAGTGGCGGGGCCGGATAAAGCTTTGCTGTAAGTTGGCCGCGTCGGTAAAAGTCAGCTCTAAGTCAACACCGACCGCTGCCCATTGGGCCTTGATCTGTTCGGCCACGGCTTGCATTTCCCCACCGCCAATCGTTACTAATTTTAGCCTCAACGGCTGGCCGTCCTTGGCCCGGAATTTGCCGTCCAGCGTCCAACCGGCTTTATCAAGCGAAGCCGCGGCCGCCGCCACATCAGCTGCCGGTAAGTGGGATTTGTAACTAAATCCTAACTGCCCGGGCAGCAGCGGCCAGCTGACCGGCCGGGCGTCACCGTTTAAAGCGCTAGTAATAATCTGCGCGCGGTTGGTGGCCTGCGCCAACGCCTGACGCACGGTGAGATCACCCAAAATCGGGTTGGTTAAGTGCAGAAACAAGCTGGTTTGATCGGGCAGACTATAATGGTACAGCCCCAGATTGGCTAGCTTACCGGCCAGCGCCTCTTGTCCGCTATCCAATTTGGCCACGGCATTCACCTGGTGCTTGGCATATGCCTCCAACGCCTGCTGACTACTGCCAAACAGCCGCACCACGAATTGATCGAGCTTAGGCCGGCCGCCAAAATAGCGAGGGTTAGCCGTCAATTGAATTTCGCCTTTATCGGACAGGTTAGCTGTCAGCTGGAACGGCCCGGTGCCAACCGGCTTAAGGTTGAACTGGGCGGTCCGGAAAGCCGCCGGATTAACGGCGAAAAAACGGTGACGGGGCAGCATGCCGACGGTGGTAAAGTTGATAAACGGCGGGTAAGCCGCCGGCAAGGTTAATACCACGGTGTAGTCATCGGGCGTGTCGGCCTTGACCCCCTGCCAGTTACCGGCTAGCGGCGATCGTACATCCGGATTTTGGATAGCGCCCAGGGTAAAGGCCACGTCTTCGGCCTTAAAGGGCACGCCGTCGTGCCAATAAACGTCATGGCGCAAGTGGAAGGTGTAGGTTTTGCCGTCAGCACTGATTTCCCAGCTGATGGCCAAATCCGGCTGCACTTCGCGCTTGGGTCCAAACTTGGTTAGTCCGCTAAATACCAGCTTATCGACATCGGCGCTGGCTTGCCCCTCGGGCAAAACCGGGTTAATTAATTTGACCTGCCCCACCACTCCTTCTACGTAGCGGCCGCCCCTTAAGGCTTGCGGCACCAAATAATAGCGGCCCAGCCGGTGGACTTGCAACGCCGTGCCGGCCAGCATCAGCCCAAACAATCCCCACCACACCAAAATTAAGCGGCGGATAATGCCCAGCTGGTGCCATTTCCCCCAGATATGCAAATGGAAATATTGGCTGGCGTTATAGCGCAGCCGGCGCAGCTCGCGGCGCCACCGCCGCATCAGCCTTGCCAGTTTAAACTTAAAATATGAAGGCATAAATATGAATTAGCGGCGGGAGAGTAAACTCAGGATCACCGACACCACAAACACCACGGCCGCGCCAACGGTTAAACGAAATAAAATCTTTTCCACCCCGCGTTTGGAGCGGTAAAAGTTCGACTCGCCGCCAAAAGCCGAGCCCAGACTGGCACCGCTGGCTTGCAGCAGAATGGCGGCTGTCATCACAATCACCGCCGCCACGATTAAAACGCCAAATACGGCCTTCACTTGATCACCTTCACTTTAGCTTGTCTGGCTTCCAAGAGGTCGTTAAGCAAATAGTTTACCAACCAAACAATCGCCACCGCGCCCAGAGCCGTCCAAAACGAGCTGATGTGGAAGCGGTGATAGAAAAAGGTGACCAAATACAGCATCAGGGCGTTGACTACCAGGGTAAATAATCCCAGCGTCAGTACGATTGCCGGCAGGGCTAGAATGATAATGACCGGGCGTATCAGGGCGTTCACCACCGAAAAAATCAGCGCCGCCCACACTAGTACCCGCAAATGCTCGCCATAGCTAATGCCGGTAAACAAAGTAGCCGCCGTCCACAGCCCCAAAAAATTCACCAACCAGCGCAGTAAAAATTGCTTAAACATCCGGCAAATTGTAGCATGCCGGCCCTGATTTGGCTAGCGCACTTACCCCTTTGACGACCGCTGTTTGGAACTCTTGTTAATCACCTGGTGGAGAGTAAAAATGCCTTTGCCGCTGACGGGCATACGCGGCCGGCGTTTGCGGTCGCGGGCCGCGGCCCGGCGCAGAGCTTTTTCCAGCTGGCGGCGGCTGCTCACTTGAGATGCTCCAGCAGAGCTTGGGTTTTAGTCGTCCCGATAATCGACATCAGCTCTTCCGGTTTAGCCCCCTTAATGCCTACTATGCTACCAAATTTACGAATTAATTTCTGGCGGGTGGCCGGACCGATACCAGGAATGTCGTCGATCAGCGACTTAGTTTGGCGCTTACTGCGCAACAGACTGTGGTAGGTGACGGCAAAGCGGTGGGCTTCGTCGCGAACCCTTTGCAAAAGCTGCAGCACATGTGACGAATGCGGCAGAACGATGACGCTGCCGTCTTTTTGAATGATTTCTTCTTCGCGCTTGGCCAGGCCAATGGCGGGAATATCGATTCCCCGCTCCGCCATTGATTCTAGGGCCGCCGACAACTGCCCCTTGCCGCCGTCAATTAAAATTAGATCGGGCTTGGGCCAGTCGCGATCGGCGACTTTAGAAAAGCGGCGGGCGATAACTTCGCGCATATGCAAAAAATCGTCATTAATATCACGCCGCATTTTAAACTTGCGGTACTGCCCTCTATCTGGCACACCATCGGTAAACACAATCATACTGGCCACGTTGTCACTGCCTTGCATATGTGAAATATCGTAGGCTTCGATACGCCGCGGCGGCTGCGTCAAACCCAGCCGCTCGGCCAAACCGGCCAGGGCTTGGTCTTTGGAAAGATCAAATGCCTCTTTGTCGCTAAACACCATTTGCTTGCCCAGCGCCCACAAGTCCCGCAGCTGGTCGCGAGCTCGGCCGGCGGTTTCGTAGTCGTGGCGTTTGGCGGCTTGCTTCATTTCCTTGTCCAATTGTTTAAGCAGCTGCGACTGTTGCCCGCGCAGGTACATCATCAGCGGACGAATACTTTGGCGTTTATATTCGGCCGGGGTAATTTTGCCTTCTTCCGGGTTGGGGCACAGCCCCAAGTGGGCTTGCAGGCAAGCTCGGGCTGGTAGGGTTTCGTGGGTGACATAGGGGAAAATGCGCCGCAGCAGCTTCAGTGCCCGGCGCACGGCTACGGCTTCGGTGAAAGGGCCAAAATAATCGGCTTTGTCATCCAGTGGCCGGCGCACATAGCTAACCACCGGGTACTCATCGGCCGAAATTTTGAGGTATAAAAATTGCTTTTCGTCGCGCAGGTCAATGTTGTACTTAGGTTTGTAGCGCTTGATAAATTCCGATTCCAAAAACAACGCTTCCACTTCGCTGCCGACGGTAATCCAATCCAGATCACTGATGTCGGCGATCAGCAGAGTAGTTTTGGGATCCTTGGCGGTATTTTGAAAATACGAACCGACGCGGTTTTTGAGCACCGCGGCTTTGCCAATGTAAATAATTTTGCCGTTAGCGTCTTTGAAGAAATAAACGCCCGGCTGCTTCGGCAATTTTTTGAGTTTTTCCTTCAGGTTGGTCACGCAGTAATTATACCTTAAAAAGAAAGAGCTCACGGTTGAGCGCAGGCTCTTCCGTGAGCTTAGTGCTGATCAACCGGCTGGCTTATAAGGCTTGCCGGTTATCTTTTCGATACAGGGTCCAAACTGGGCGATGTAGGTTGCGTTGTTGTATCTGTTACAGACCCTAAACGCCCGATCGATGCGTCCTTGGTCGGTTTCTTGTTGTAATTGCATTGAACTTACGGCGATCAATGCAATTAAACCGATGACCGAGACCACGCGCAGCCACACTGGTCTACGCTCATGGGGTAAAGCCAAGATTGCGAGCAATGCTAGACCCAAACTCATCACCCCAAACCAGAACCAACTAAATGCCATGTCCGGCTTAGGTGGTTGGTATTGGCCACCCCCTGCGGCGCCGGCGAAGGCTGGGGTAGCCGAGAGCAGAACGAACGCGGTGATCAAAAAGAACAAACGACGCATCTCGTCCCCCTTTTGGGATCGACGTTAACCGAACTACTATACTGTAAAACTCTTATGATGTCAAGAACCCCTTGGGAAATCCCAAGGGGTTCAAACTGACACACGGGGACGGTACAAATGCGCCACCGGCGCCCAGTCTTCGTCGTCGAAACAACGAAACTGCAATGGCGCCGTTAGCGGCAGGTCAAACAGGTGGTCGACTTCGGCCATTGCCTGTTTGGTGGCCGGCTCCAGCATTGCCACTAGGCAGTCGTGAACGCTGGATAGCTTGATCTCGCCAATCAGGCGCAAATGCTGGGCAACCTTTCTTAGGCACCGCTGCCAGGCGAACCAAGCCAAGTTGCCGGGTTCACAAGGACGGCGCTCAATGTGGTGCTCGCCCCGCAAGACTTCGGCCACCAGCCGCGGCTGACAGCCGTAGATGTAAAAAGCCATGTCTCCTTGCGCGGCCAGCCAAAGTTTACTTAGCGGCTTAGGCTGACTTTCCGGCGGTAGTTCGAACGGCTGCAGCAGCGTGCTCACCCCTTTTCCCGGCTAGGACCCGGACCAGATAGCGCCCGGTGTGCGATTTTTCAACTTTGGCCACTTGTTCCGGCGTGCCAGCGGCGACAATTTTACCGCCGCCCGCACCGCCTTCAGGGCCAAGATCGACAATCCAGTCAGCGCTTTTGATCACATCCAGGTTATGTTCGATCACAAGGACTGAATTGCCCATCTCGACCAAAGCGTCCAACACGCCTAGTAAACGCTTAACGTCCTCAAAATGCAAGCCGGTAGTCGGCTCGTCCAAAATGTACAGGGTGCGGCCGGTGCTACGGCGGGCCAGCTCGGTGGCCAGCTTAATGCGCTGGGCCTCGCCGCCGCTCAGGGTAGTAGCCGGCTGGCCGAGGCGGATGTAACCCAGACCAACATTGTTAAGCGTTTCGAGTTTGCGCCGAATGGTCGGGATATTGGCGAAGAATTCCACGCCTTCTTCCACCGTCATCTCCAACACGTCAGCAATGGTTTTGCCGTGGTAGTGAATTTCCAGGGCCTCGCGGTTATAACGCCGGCCTTTGCATTCCTCGCAAGTCACGTAAACGTCGGGCAAAAAGTGCATTTCGATTTTAATAATGCCGTCGCCGCGGCAGACTTCACAGCGCCCACCCTTAATGTTAAAGCTAAAGCGCCCGGCCCGATAGCCGCGGATTTTGGCTTCCGGAGTCAGGGCAAACAGCTCGCGAATGTCGCCGAACACGCCGGTGTAGGTGGCCGGGTTGCTGCGCGGAGTGCGGCCGATCGGCGATTGATCGACGCTAATGATTTTATCGAGATGTGAGACGCCTTCAATGTCATCGTGTTTGCCGGGCAAATCACCAGCGCGATGGTAAGTTTGAGCTAGCTTTTTGGCCAGGATGTCGTTAATCAAGCTAGATTTGCCGCTGCCGGACACACCGGTAACCGTCACCAGTTTGCCCAACGGAATCTCGACGTCAATGCCGGCTAGGTTGTGTTCGCGGGCATTTTTGATGGTCAGGGCCTTGCCGTTGCCGGGACGGCGGCGGGTTGGAATGTGAATTTCTTCTTTGCCAGACAAATATTGGCCGGTCAAACTGTTGGCTTTGGCCACTTGCTGCGGCGTGCCTTGGGCCACCACCTTGCCGCCGTGTTCGCCGGCCAACGGGCCGATATCGATCACCCAATCGGCCGCCCGAATGGTATCTTCGTCATGCTCCACCACGATGACGGTGTTGCCCAGATCACGCAGGCGTTCCAGGGTGCCGATCAGCCGGTCATTATCGCGCTGATGCAGGCCAATCGACGGCTCGTCTAAAATGTACAGTACGCCCATGAGACTAGAGCCGATTTGGGTAGCCAGGCGAATGCGCTGGGCCTCGCCGCCGGCCAAGGTGGTAGCACTACGATCCAGGGTTAAATAATCTAGACCGACGTCGACCAAAAACCGCAGGCGGGCTTTAATTTCTTTCATGATTTGGTAGCTGATGGTGGCGTCGCGATCATTGAATTTCAACGCGTCGAAAAAGTCGACAGCATCGGCAATCGATAGGGTAGTCAAGTCCACGATCGACTGGCCGCCCACGGTCACAGCCAAAAATTCCGGTTTGAGCCGCTTGCCTTGGCAAACTGGACACAGGCGCTCGGCCATGTATTTTTCGATTTCGTGGCGCACAAATTCGCTATCGGTCTCGCGGTAGCGGCGCTCCAGGTTGGGCACCACGCCCTCAAAACTGGAATGATATACCCGCCCGCCGCTAGCTCTGACGTCCACGGTTTCATCCCCAGCCCCGTACAAAATAATCTTAAGATCAGCTGGCTTCATTTCACTGACCGGCGCGTTTAAGCTAAAACCAAATTGGTCGGCTACGGCTTCCAGCAGTTTGGTGTACCAGCTCATGCGAGCGGTGGTGCGACTCCAGGGACGAATGGCGCCCTCGCTAATCGACAGTCGGCGATTGGGCAGCACTAATTCCGGATCGACTTCTAAGCGGGTGCCCAGGCCGGTGCAATGCGGACAGGCGCCGTGAGGCGAGTTAAAGCTAAAGTTGCGGGGCGCGATTTCGGGGAGGCTGATTTCTTTGTGCACCGGACAGGCGTAGTGTTCGCTGTAGGATTTTTCGCTGTCTTTGTCGACATTGTGGATTTTAATAATACCCTCGCCCAGCGCCAGAGCTTGTTCGACCGATTCGGTTAGCCGCTGCTGAATTTCTGGGTCCACGGTCAGCCGGTCCACCACGGCCTCGACGGTGTGCTTTTTTTGCTTGTCCAGAGCCGGAAACTCGTCGGTATCGTAGATGGTTTTATCGACCCGCAAGCGACTGTAACCAGCCTTTTTTAGCTCCTGCGCCAGCGCCCGGTGCTCACCCTTTTTGTCGTCCACCACCGGTGCCAGGATCATAATTCGCGTGTCCTTGGGCAGTTCCATAATTTGGTCCACAATCTGGCCGGCAGTTTGGCGGGCCACCTCGCGGCCGCACAGCGGACAGTGCGGCGTGCCGACCCGGGCATACATTAGGCGCAGATAATCGTAAATTTCAGTAACAGTGCCGACAGTACTGCGCGGGTTGCGGCTGGATGATTTTTGGTCAATCGAAATGGCCGGACTTAGACCGTCGATTTGGTCCACGTCCGGCTTTTCCATTAAGCCTAAGAATTGGCGGGCGTAGGCTGATAATGATTCCACGTAGCGGCGCTGGCCTTCGGCGTAAATGGTGTCGAAGGCTAACGACGATTTACCCGAACCGCTTAAACCGGTAATGACCACCAGCTGATCGCGCGGGATCTCAACGTCGATGTTTTTGAGGTTGTGTTCGCGGGCGCCGCGCACCACGATTTTATCTTGAAGAGACAAAAATTAACTCCGCAAATGCAAGAACTCATTATAGTCCCGTGTCAAGCAGCTGGCAAGACTTAGACTAGTGGCGCTTGGCAGGTTTGGTGGCCGACTTCAGCTCATCAATTTGGTCGCGCAGGGCGGCGGCCTTCTCAAATTGCAGGTTGGCGGCTGCTAGCTCCATTTGCTTGGTCAGGTCTTTAACCAAATGTGCGCGCTCCTCGACCGGAATCATATCGACTTTAAATTCTTTAACATCGGCCTTCTCTGATGCCTCGGCCCGCTGCATCTTTTCGCCCAAGGCTTTCTTAATTCCTGCCGGCGTAATGCCATGCTCGGAATTGTAAGCCAACTGCAAATTACGGCGCTTTTCGGTTAAATCTATTGCCCGCTGCATACTGCCGGTGGTGCGGTCGGCATACATAATTACCCGCCCCTCCACGTGCCGGGCGGCCCGGCCGATGGTTTGAATCAGCGCCTGCTCACTGCGCAAAAAACCTTCTTTGTCGGCGTCCAAAATGGCTACCAAGCTGACTTCCGGCAGGTCTAGCCCCTCGCGCAACAGGTTAATGCCCACCACCACGTCGTACACGCCCAGACGCAGATCATGCAAGATGTCACTGCGTTCCAAAGTTTCCACCTCGCTGTGCAGATATTGGACCTTGATGTTAAGTTCCTTAAGATAATCCGTCAGGTCTTCACTCATCCGCTTAGTCAAAGTTGTTACCAGCACTCGCTGGCCTTTGGCCACCGTGGCGCGAATTTCGGCGATCAAATCGTCAATTTGGCCGTCGATCGGCCGCACACTGATGGCCGGATCCACCAGGCCGGTGGGGCGAATAATCTGCTCGGCAATTTGTTTACTCCGGGTAAGCTCGTATTCGGCCGGCGTGGCGGAAACGTAGATAACCTGGTTAATGTGTTTGTCGAACTCCTCGAACTTCAGCGGCCGATTGTCCAGTGCCGACGGCAGACGAAAACCGTAGTTTACCAAAGTTTCTTTGCGCGCCCGATCGCCGTTGTACATCCCCCGCACCTGGGGAATGGTCATATGAGATTCGTCCACAAACAACAAAAAGTTGTCGGGAAAATAATCCAGCAAAGTAGCCGGCTGTTCACCCGGCTGGCGGTTACTCAAATAGCGCGAATAGTTTTCAATGCCGGATACAAAACCAGTATGTTCAATCATTTCCAGATCATACTTGGTGCGTTGCTCCAGCCGCTGGGCTTCCAGTAGTTTGTCTTCCCGCCGCAGTTCGGCCAGGCGCTTATCTAAATCGGTTTTAATTTCGCCCACCGCCCGCAGTAATTTTTGTTGGGGCGTCACGTAGTGCTTGCCGGGGAAAATTTGCAGCCTTTGGCGCTCGCCCAGCACCTCGCCGGTCAGCGGATCCACCTGACGAATGCGTTCCAGTTGATCGCCGAAAAATTCCAGCCGGTAAGCCGTTTCTTCGCCAATCGGATAAACTTCCACGGTGTCGCCGCGCACCCGGAACCGCCCGCGGCTAAAGTCCAGGTCATTGCGCTGGTACTGAATATCAGTTAGCCGGCGCAGTAACTTTTCCCGCACCAGCCGCTCCCCCACTTTGACGGTTACGGTCATGGCGGTGTAATCTTCCACATTGCCCAAGCCGTAGATGCAGGATACCGAGGCCACAATCAAAACATCTGGGCGGGTGAGCAAAGCCATAGTGGCGGCGTGGCGTAAACGGTCGATTTCTTCATTCAGCGACGAGTCTTTTTCGATGTAAGTGTCGCTGCGGGGAATGTAGGCTTCGGGTTGGTAGTAGTCGTAGTAGCTGACGAAATAATGCACGGCATTGTCGGGGAAAAATTGCTTAAACTCACCGTACAGCTGGGCCGCCAGAGTTTTGTTATGGGAAAGTACCAACGTTGGCCGTTGGACATTGGCCACAATGTTGGCCATGGTGTAGGTTTTGCCCGAACCGGTGACGCCCAATAGCGTTTGCTCGCGCATGTCCTGCTTTAACCCACCAGTTAATTTGGTGATCGCCTGAGGCTGGTCGCCAGTCGGCTTGTAATCGGCTGTAAGGATGAACTTAGTCATCCCTACATTATATAGGATTGGCTATTGGGAAGCTTGCAGGTTGGCCACAGCGGCTTTGAGGGCGGCGGTGGCGGCAGTTTGCTTTTGCTGGGTGGATGCTACATCGGAACAAAAGGCCTGGGGTTGGTTAAAGAGGTAATAGTAGTTGCCGACGTGGACGGCGGTAGAAATCTGCTGCACCGGTTTACCCGGCGGGTCCACCGTAGCACCCGGCTTAAACTGCGACAGGGCGCCAATGCTGACTTTGTCGGCGGCGCACTGGGCGTCTAAGCCGGCCAGGGTGGTGGTAGAAAAGTATGCCACCGGGCCATCGCTTAAAGTTTGGATCTGGTAAGTTAGGTCCGTCAATGGAGCAGCCAGCTTAATGCGCACGCCAAATTCTTTGATAACCAAGTAGCCAGCATTCTTGTCGACCGCCGCCGCAGGCCCCTTGCCCTTCAAATTGACGTCAGCGTTGTTGGTCGAGCCAATCAGTGGCATCAGTTGCCACCACACCAGCCCGCCGGCAATCGCAAAGCCGATCAAAAATGCCAGCGCGGCCTTGAAACCGAGGGTAGGAAATTTGGATTGGGTTTTAAGAAATGCCATGCTTAGCTCGTAAACTTAAAGGTGTTTTTGACAAGAAGGTCGAAATCGGACAAGACGTTTTGAGAGCGAGCACCGGAAGGTTCTTGATTGTAGCTAGCGGTGTAGGTGCGGCCGTTGGTGTAGAAGCTGTAAATAACCGTGATGGTATTGGCTGGGGAGCCAACCGGACCGGGGGTGGTCAAAACGCCGCGCATGCGGGTGCCGGTGACGCTGCTGACGGTCACGTTTTCGGAGGTAATACTGGTGTAGCCGTCGGCAGCCGTCAGCCGCTGATCACTGCGATGATCGCCGGCTTGGGAATATATAGTGATTTGGCTGCCGCTATCGGAATTACAAACCGCCAAAGCGGCCGTGGTGGGCGCCAAGTACACCGTGCTGTCGTCGTCACAGGTTAACTTTTTCCAATCGGGATTATATTTAAAGTTAAATTTGCCGCCAGTAC
>CAZHSX010000014.1:0-12606 GCA_964535275.1 uncultured Candidatus Saccharimonadales bacterium | reverse complement strand
TAATTTTTTATTAGCCTTTAGTTTGGCATTGTTATTTAGTTTTTTGTTCACACGGTTGGTGCGGCGGTTGGGGCTGGCGGTTGGGGCGGTGTATCGGCCAGATAACCGACGCAAAATCCACCAAAAACTGACGCCGCGGCTGGGTGGGTTGGCGATGTACTTGGCCTTCGCAGTCACAGTGCTGATTCATTTGCCGTTTAGCCGGTCGCTGGCCGGGCTGCTGGCGGGTACGACCTTGCTGGTGATTGTCGGCGTGGTGGACGATCTGCACGATCTTAACCCGTGGATCAAGCTGTTTTGGCAGGTGGTGGCGGCCGGTGTCGTACTGGCCGGCGGTTTAGGCATTATTAGCATCACTAATCCGCTGGGCGGGGTGATTCGGCTGGATTATGGACGCGTGCTGGTGCATTGGGGTTCCTGGCGATTCCATATCACGCCGATTGCCAATGTCTTGTCGATTATTTGGATGGTCGGCTTGGTGAATGCCACCAATTTTTTGGACGGTTTGGACGGACTGGCCAGCGGAGTGGGGACAATTGGCGCGTTGGTGCTGTTTTTGTTGAGCGTTAACCCTCATATCCACCAGCCGGAATCAGCCTTGATTGCGATTATTTTGGCAGGTGCGGCACTGGGCTTTTTGCCTTATAATTTTTATCCGGCGCGCATTTTTATGGGGGACAGCGGTTCGTATTTTTTGGGGCTGACCTTGGCAGTGTTGGCTATTTACTCGGGCGCTAAACTGGCCACCGCCGCCCTGGTAATGGGTTTTACGATTATCGACGGCTTGTGGGCGGTAGTGCGGCGGTTATGGCATCGGACCTCACCGTTTCGGGCCGACCGGCATCATTTGCACCATTTGTTTTTGGATGTGGGTTTTAGCCAGCGCCAGGCAGTCCTGACCCTATACTTCGTGGCGGCCTTGTTTGGCGGCATAGCCTTAATCAGCGGCAGTTACGCCAAGCTGATTGCACTGATTATTCTGGTGTTTTCGGTCATGGTCCTAATTGCCATTTTGCTGGCGGTGTCCTGGCGGCAAAAACGGATCAGCTCAAAACCTTAATTCGGATTTACACGCCTGCCTGAGGCCCTGTAAGCAATAATCTTTCATTTGGCCGGAGTTATTTTGGTTCAGGGCTAGGCACGAGGAGCGAGCATATCTGGTGATATGTGAGTGACGAGTAACGCAGCCCTGGGACAAAAGAGCCCGGCCCTGCGGGAGCGCCGATCTTAAGCGATTTCGGCGTTGCTCCTCACTTACATGCACCAGCATCGCTCACTCGTCGCGCCTAGAAATCGCACCAAGCTAGGCGCTCCAAACGTAAAGATTATTGCTTACAGGGCCTCAATATGCTATTTTAAAGCAGTAAAGAGGGGACGAGTTGACTCGCAAGTATTTACAAGAACTCATCAAAACTCTGCAAGAGTTTTATAAGTGTCCAGCTTGCGACACCAACTACTTCTTTGACGACATCAAGTTTCTGGCCCAGATCGACCAGAGCTGCTATGCCCAGCTGACCTGCCACGAATGCACCATGAGTGTGGTGGCAACCGTGACGGTGGGCGGCGCTCAGCCGCTGGATCCGCAGACCATGCAGGAGGCGCAAGCCAAACTGCGCGAGCGGGTAGCCAAGTCCGAACAGCCCGGCAGCGATCTGACCGGCCGCGAGCGGACCAAGTTTACCAAGCGTGGCGCCATCACGGCCAGCGAGGTGGCTGGGTTCCACAGTTTTATCTCGAAATATCGAGGCGGACTGAAGAAACTGACAAAATAAGTCGTCAATTAGAGGCTAAAAAGGTGGTCGCCAAGGCGACCAATTTAAATGGATAAAATTGTTCTTCAAGTTAATAGCCGCACCGAAACCGGCAAGCGCGCTCAGCGTTTGCGGGAGGCTGGTCAATTGCCGGCCGTTATTTACGGCCGCGGGGCTGCCACCCAAGCCATCAAGGTTGACGCCAAATTGGCCGAGCGCACTTACGCCGAAGCCGGCGGCAACAAGATTATTGCCGTCAAGGTGGATGATAGTCCGGTTAAGAATGCGCTTTTCCAGGACGTGCAGCACGATCCGATGACCGGCGAGCTGATTCACGCTGATTTATATCTGGTGCGCATGGACGAAAAAATCACTACCGAAGTACCGCTACACTTTACCGGTGAGTCTACGGCTGTTTATCAGCAGGAAGGTACATTGGTGAAAAACTTGGAAACCCTAGAGATCGAAGCCTTGCCGGCCGATTTGCCCGAGAGTGTCGAAGTCGATATTAGCGTGCTGGATGACTTTGAAAAAGAAATCCGTGTGTCGGATCTGAAGATTCCGGCCGGAGTGGAACTTTTGACCGATGTGGAAGAGTTAGTTGCCAAGGTGGAGCCGCCTCGCAGTGACGAAGAGCTGGCTGAGCTGGATGCCGAAGTGGTCGAGGAATTGCCGGAAGGCGTGGCCGAGGAGCCGGTTGAAGGCGAAGAGGCGGCTGCTGAGGGTGAAGATGCCGGGGCCGCTGTCAGCAGCGACGAAGCTGAAAAACCACCAGCCGAATAAAAGTTATTATGCTAGAATAAATCCACCCAACGGCGGGAGGAGGAGCAATGCAGCTCGACGGGGCGGTGCTAGTGGCCCAGCTGGTGAACACCATGGAGCGGCCGGGCTACAGCTACGGCCACAGCCCGCGGATCCAGCGCACCCTTGATATACAGTGGCAGGTGCTGGCCGAGGCCAACTTGAAGCTCAAGTTGACCGCCCGCGAGCCCAGCCACTGGAAGCTTTGCAGCCAGCCACGTCGGGTCAAAACGCCCAAGCTCCTGACCTGCCGAGCGCGTTCCGGACACATCTGCCGCGTCCGCGGCGGTTTCTGGCGCTACATCTACCTGCTTGACCGCTACGGCCGAGTTTGGAAGATTCTGCCCCGCAACATTGCCAACGTGGTGTAAACCGCGCCTAAGGCCCGACCACAAAGTCGGGCCTTAGCATTATTAATACTTGGCTAGTTCCTTCTTAAGCTGGGCGTCGGAAGTTAAATCGGTTTGGTAGACCAAAAAGCGAACGAAGGCGGCGGTGTTGAAGCGTTTTAAGGTGGAAAGAGTGATGTGGGCGATTTCATTGGAGGTAATCAGGCGTTTTTTGGCATTCAGTAGCTTGGCCTCCACGGTGTCGGTAATGGCGTCTACGGTCGTTTCCTTGGCCGGAATCGACAAAAAGGCTCCGTAGATGCCGCTAAATAGTTTAGCTCGGCTGTAGCGCTCCTTACGGCCGGTTTTTTTAATTACTTTCAGGAATCCCAAGTCGGCCTGCTCGTAGGTGGTAAAGCTTTCGTGGCAGTGCAGGCATTTGCGCCGTCGCCAAATTTGGTTACCCGCGCGGGTGGGGCGGGAGTTTACGACATCGGTTTGATCGGATCGGCAAAACGGGCAAAACATAACAATATATTGTCATATGACTATTAAAAGTGCTAGTGGATAACTAGGCTCAAAAGGGGATAAAGGGTGCCGAAAGTGTCTACATATCTGTCTATGATTTTATTTTGCGACCTTTACAATAAAGCCGACCCCACGACAGCGGAGGTGGCACATGGACATCGCGGAGTTGCTCGAGCAGATCAAGGAACATATCTCCGCCGCGCATTTAAAGATCGAAGCGGCTATGAAGAAGCTTGAGGCGACAAAGCCGACGCCGCTGGCGTGGTTTGATTTGCAGACATCCGAGCAAGAAGCACGGCGGTTGTTTTACGGGGTTAAAAATCTACAAGCTCGCTTGCGTCGCTAGCATTAGCGGTATATGGTGGACATAGTCTAGCTACGGGGTGGTGACAGCTGCGATGCAGCGACTATTTGACAAAAGCACAGCTGAATTACTGCGGGATCTTGAGGCTCAAAAGCAATGGCCGGATAGTGAGGCTGAGTCAAGACGGCACTGTTTGTTCCAGCGCGCCGTGGTGGAATTGCCCAACCGGGCAGTCATAGTTACCGGCCCGGCTTGCGAGCAACTTTATCCGCGCCAGGGACTGTGGGATTGGTTCCTGGCCCAGCCGCGGCCGTTCCAAAGCCAGGATCAGTCCGAATCCGAGTACGATTGGGTGCCTTCAAGCGTTCGGCTAATGAGCCAACCAGCCACCATCACTGCGGTCCAGATTATTTCCAGCGATCATCTGGACCTGCGGCTCGAGGTCATGCTGGGCCAATCGGCTTACCGGCTGATGCTAAGCGGCGCTAAGCTGCGGGCAGCCTAGAGTGTCACACACCCGCCCCGGGGTAACCTGGGGCGGGTTTTACTTTAGTCGAAGTAGCGGGTGGAGCCGAAGGGGACTTTGTCGGGCATGGGATTCTTAGACTTCACTACCGAGGCCGGAGCCACCACCAGCTCACCATATTTATCGTTGACGGCGTTAATGGCCGCGTCGGCCCGCTCCAGCTTGGAGTAAAGGTCGTCGAATAGTTGCGGTTGGGTAGTCCGGATCGGCTCCAGGCCGTAGCAGGTCATGTTGAGGTGCTTAACGACTTGTCCGGGTGGACTGTCGTTAAAAAATTCTAGGGCGCGGGCGTAAATCTGGTCGGGCCGGTGCGCCGCTACCTTGTACATCCGCCGCTGAAAGTAGCCGCGCTGCTGCATGTAGCCCAAGTATAGGGCCAAGCCCCGCCCGCCTAGGTTATACTTGCGCATCCGTCGGCTCACTTTTACGGCTGCTTTGTAAAGCAAGGTGGCGATTTCCTGTGGGTCGGCGGTGCGGTGGTCCAGCACGTAGTCGCGGCCCATGGTGCGGATACCCCACGGCGCTTCGGTTTCGTATCCCCGCAGCTTCAGGTACCAATGGTGGCCGTTGATGCTTTTAAACACCTGTTTGGTCAGTACCATTTCCGGTGTCTGGTAAAATTCCAGCGGCGTGTAAATGCCGGCCTGGTTAAGCCGCGCTTGATTGCGCTGTTTGATGTAGGGTAGTTCCGTCAGCTGCATAGTGGCATAGACAGCTTCCAGATTGTCGCGGTCGATGGTAAACAGTCCGTCGGGTTTCAAAAACGAAGCAGCGACCTTAGCCAGGTAACGGTTCTGGGCAATGCCTATATTTACCGTCATGTAATCACCAACCTCGTTTTTGATCCGCCGCTTGATTTCGGCCGCGATGTCTTCGAGCGGCCGGCCTTTTAAAATCGGTCCCAAACCGTGGAAATCGATAATGCCTTCATCGACCGACTTCATATGGGCGGTGGGTGAGTAACTTTGGAAAATCTGCCGTAATTTACCATGGATGTAGTTGTACTTGGCCGGGTCGGATTCAACCATGACAAAGTTCCCGGCCTTGAGCTTGGCCTCACGGACACGAGTGCCCAGTACGATGCCGAGCTGCTTGGCTTCATAAGACGAGGTAATGCAGATAGCCCAGTCGTTCATACGATTGGTAACGCCGACCGGTCGGCGGCGAATCAGGGGATTGGCCTGCTGCTCGGCCATGGCGAAGGCCGAATTAAGGTCGATGTGCATGACTTGGGGCGCTTCCAGGCTGGGTTCAAGGTTCATAGAATACCTCCGCCAGCGTCCAGGCTAAGGTTTCCGGATCCAGCTCCACCCGAAAAGCTGTGGGGCCGCTGGAAAAGCTAAAGATATGGATGCGCTTAGCGCCGCGCTGCTCGGGGTGGTAGAGGCCGAAAATATCCACTCGGTAACGCCGCCCCTGCCATTTGATAAAGTGCGGCCTGACCTTGATCGTATTGCCGGGCCCGCGGCCGAAGGAGGCCAGAACCTCGACTGGCTGATTAACTTTTTGTAACACTGCGCCTCCATTGTTGTAGTTTTAACTACGAGCAGCCACTAGCTCATCCTTAGCCTGAGCCTGGGCGGCGGTTTGCCGCTCGGCCTGCTTGTTCCGAAGCCATTTCACCAGCCCCCAGCTTTGTTTGATCACGCCGGTGTAGTCGGTGACCAGCTTGGCAGTGGGGCCGTAGCCGTCAGCTGCGTGACGCTCCAGTAGTTTAATAATTTTGTCGGCTTCGGCGCGAGCCAAGTGCAGCATCTCGATCTTTTGGCTGTAGCTGTACAGGCGGTGGGACTCGCTAATGTAGTGAGCGACAGCCGCGGCTGCCCGGCGCAGGTCATTACCCAGGGGATAGAAGCGCTCGGCTGGCAGTACTTTGGCCAGCTCATAAATTTGATCTTCCAGTTCCAGGGCCTGTTGGTAAATACGCAGCTGGCCAATGGACGCACGCTCGGACTTAGTTGGTGTAGTGGCAGTAGACATGGTGAACTCCTCATTAGTTGCCTCACCTCACTTCGAGAATACCGAACAAAGCCCGAACTGTCAAGAGTTTTCAATTAAGCCTCTTGCGCGCCGTTAGCATTAGCGAGATGATGACGGGGTAGGACCTTGACATGCAAATCGAGAGGAGGTGCCATGCGACCGCAGCGGCTATTAGCAATAGCAATGCTGGCGGCCGTTATCGGCGCCAGTTTCCCAGCCCAGGCCCGCGACAACTTGGCTGGCTACCCAGTGACCAAGTACCAAGTATTGGGCCCGGGCGTGAGGTATCTGCGCTTAAGCGGCCACGAGCAATCGATTAACATTATCAAGGTTGATCCCGATGCTCCTTACGAATTGCGGGCGGTGCTATCACCGAAAGGCCAAGAGCTTACCAGTCGGGTTTGCCAGCGCACCCATTGCATCGCAGCCATCAACGGCGACTTTAACGATCCCACCACGGCCGAGACCAGTGGCGGGGTGGTGGCGCAAGGCGAAATCCTGCGCACCGGCAAACCCCAGTATTCCCAGCTGTCGATTACACCCACCGGCACGCCGATCGCGGGCGTGGTGCGGTGGAGTGGCCGGCTGTTGGGGCAGGACCTCAAACCGCTAGCCAAGATCGATGGGGTAAACGTCAGGCCTCGCCGTGGTGCCAAGATAGTGTTGTACAGCCGTAACATTTGGCTCCAGCGCCTGAGCCGTCAACCGCGGCTTTACGTGGTGCTAAAGCTAATCGGCCGCCGCCGGCTGTTGTTAAATCGGCCCGCGTTGGTCGGCTACAAGCGCCTGCTGACACGCCAGCCCAAGCTCAAAGCCGGCGAAATTGTACTAGCCGGTTACAGCGGAGGAGGCAGTAGTCTGCGGACGGTTTGGCGCCGCCATGGTCGGCAAGGCTGGTTGCTGTTCGAATCGGACCCGCCGATTACCGAAAGCGTTGGCGGCCGGCCGGTGTTGCTGCACGAGGGCAAGATCGTGTTCGACCCAAACGCGCCCTATGTTTTCAACTATCTCCAAGCCCGCAACCCGCGCACGGCGGTGGGCTGGAACCAGGTGGGGCACATTTGGCTGTTGGTCGATGACGGCCGTCAGCCGGGCTACAGCCGCGGGATGACCTATCCGGAACTGGCCAAGCTGCTGTTAAAACTGGGTGCCACCGAGGCCATCGCACTTGATGGCGGCGGCTCCAGCACCATGGTGGCCAAGGGCAAGATGGTAAACCGTCCGGCCGATGCCATCGTGATGCGAAACGGTAGGCGGATGAAAGTCGAAGGCCAGCAATCCGGCGATCTGGTAATTCGGCGGTTGGAGCGTCCGCGGCCGTTAATTTTGGCCCTGTATCCCAAACCCCGAACCGACTCGTCGGCTAGCGTCCACCGCCAGCCGCTTTACCGCGCCTCCGACCCGGTGGTGCCGATTCCGCTGCCGCTACTAGCAGCCGATAACCCGCCGTCACTACGCCGCTGGCTGGAGTGGTGGGCGGCCATGCTGCTGCTAGCCATCTTCATTACCGCCAAACACAGCCAAGTAGTGAAGGTCGAGTGGCAGCAAAGGTTAAGTAAGTTGCGTCAAGGCAAAGCCTAACCGTATGGTTGGGCTTTTGCTTTTGCCAGTTTTGTTAAGCTTGGTTGACAAGTCTGAGGCAGTTTGCTAACATGCTGGAGTTCGCAGACATTGACACCCGGTTTTACTGGGTGTTTTGACATCAGAAGGGAGGCGGCAAACTCACCAACCGGCGCAGCGCGAGAAAGGGAAGCAAGTGGGTTTGTACATTGTAATTGGTGGCATCGCGTTACTCATCGGGATCGGGGTCATCAAGGGTCCGGCTCCGGGGGTGGCCACTAGCGAGGAAACCGCTGTCGTAGTGCGGCGGGTGTTGGAAAATGCCCGCAACGGCCACGGCCATAGTCGGCCTTGGAATCTGGGTGGCGGCAACCATTTGGTGCTGCATGCCCGGCGCCAGGGAGTTTGGCTGCACCTTACCTTGGTTCCGGCCAAGGGTGTCTTTGGACACCTGCGCGGAGCCGATCACCTCGAAGTGCTAAGCAACAGTTCGATTGACTACGATCACCTTGACGAACTAGTCCGGACGATCGTAGCCAGAATCGAGCAGTTGCAGAGCCTGCCGGCCGACGAACTGGCCAAGTTCGGTCGGGATCATGAGGTGAGCAAGAAGATCAGTTAGCCTCTTCGCGCCTCGGCGCGAAGTTAGGGGTGGCTCCACTGGGGAGCCTGGTGGAGTCACCCCGCCTTCCATTTTGCCTTAGCGGCTGTCATTAGACGGCCGCTTTTTCATTAATAAAACATTAAACCAAGCTTAATTTGCAGAGCATCATCGAAATGTCGCGGGTCTAGCCCAATCAGCTTTTTGGTCTTGTCTAAGCGATAAATCAAGGTATTACGATGAACATGCAATTTGTTCGCTGCCTCAGTTAAGTTAAGTCCGCTAGCCAAAAACACTTGCACGGTTTTAAACAGCTGCTGGTCACGGACCAGAGGGTTCAAAATTTGGTGGGCCAGCTCGGCTTTGCGGCCTTGGCTGACATGCGCCAGGGTGACAAACATACCCACCGATTTTATGTGGTAAACCCGATTGTTGCCCCAGACTTTGCTGCCGACCTCCAATGCCAATTTGGCGTCTTGATAGCTTTTGCGCAAGCCTCCTAGATCCGGGTAGTATTGGCCGACTCCAATCGTAACGGCCGCCGGCCAAATTTTAGGCAAAGCCTGATGGGCAGAGTCGGCTAAAGCGCTAATCTGTCGGATAGTGTTGAGGGTATTGGGACTGTCAGTTTCGAGTTGGGCCAACCAGGCAAAGCAATCTCGTCCGAGGTAGACAATGTAGTCATTTTCACCACAGTTTAAAATTTTCCTAATCTGTAAGCTGATTTTCTCAATCGCCTCGGCTAATTTGGCTTCTTGCTCTTCAATCGACAGCCGTTTTTGGCTGCCAGCCAGTTGCCGTTCCAGCCGCTGCAGGTGCAACAGGATTACCACCTGTGGCTGCCGCAGGTTTAGCTGCAGGATGTCTACCTGCCGCCAGATCTCGTCGGGCTGTATGGCCGCTGCCTCTAATAAATCCCGGATGAACTCGGACCGAATCGTGTAATTGGATCGCATTCGTTCTTGCAAGAAGCCTTGGTGTACGATGACCTCAGCCAGCCCTTGCAGTAGGTTAATGGCTTCCGGTGCTACCTCCAGTCCAGCTGTCACGATTCCCAGGGCACCAATGGTTTGCTGCTCGTACACGAACGGATACCATTGCAGTTCGCCCAGCCCTTTCATGACCCCTCGGGTGGGCTGTCCCTCCTGGCAAGCCCGCAAAGCTTCCGGCGCCTGGTAATCGGTTTGGCCCCCAGCTAACACCTGGCCACCGCTGTCGGTTATCACAATCTCGCGCTTCAAAATCGCGTGCGCCTTCTGCTGGATTTGCTCGGCCAGATGGCGATTAATCTTCATTGGCTGCCCCGGTGAATTTGCGGTAAATCAGCGCCAGCTTGATCTGCACAGCGTCGTCAAACCGGCGCGGGTCCAGGCCCAACGATTGGCTAATCCGGTCCAGCCGGTACACCAAGGTGTTACGGTGGATTTTCAGATGCTCGGAGGTGCGCGTTAGGCTCATGTCAAAATTAAAGAACGTTTCCAGGGTTTGCATGGTGTCGGCGCTGTAACCAACCTGGTCTAACAGGTCGCGGCTAAAGTAGGTATTTTGGTCGTCCACGCCTGATAGTAGGGGCGCCACCACTCCAAAATCGTCGATGTGATAAATCCGGTCGCTTTCCCACATTGATGCTCCCAGCTCGATGGCCGAAGCCGCCTCCTCATAACTACGCCGCAGACCGCGTACGCCAGGGTGATAATTGCCAACGCCCACAGTTGTGGGCAGCTTAAGTTCGGATTTCAGAATGTCGTACAGGTTGGCGGTGGATTTTTTGAAGCTGACCAGGTTTGAATCAAGGTCGGTGCCGCCGTTGCCCAGGTCCTTCAAGATGCAAAAGCTGTTGCCACCAATGTAGCTGACAATGTTGTCTCGGCTAGAGGTGTAATAAGATTGCAAGGCCCGTCCGATGCCGCTTTTATAACGGCTAATCCTAAGTTCGCGGTCGCCGGCTGGATCATGAAAATTATTGCCGAGCTTAGGGTCGTCCACCTTTACCATGATGATAATGCGAGGGTGCTGCAAGTCGATGTCGAACAGCTTGCCCTCGGTGGTCAACGACAGCTCGTCGTCGGCCGGGCCCAGCAGGAGGTCGTAAATAAACTTATCCAAGCGCTCATCCTGATGGGGAATTTGTTCAATCAGTACCTGCTGATGCAAAATCAGCTCGGCAATAGATTGGATCAGGGGTTTGATTTCATCGTAGTTGGGCGTAGTTCGGGATAGTACCACATAGCCGGCGGGTTTACCGCCGTAGCTGAACCCAATCGCCCAGCGCGCCCGTTTCAAATCTATGGCTTCGTCTATTGCCGGGTTGGAATTAGCTAGTACCTGACCGTGGACACCTGTCACAGATAAGGACTGGTTAATCAGCGCCTCCACCTTAGCCTGGATCTTTTCAGCTATGTGTTGGCTTAGCATCCCTCAAACTCCTTAGCGTTATTACAGTCCGCAGCGCCACCATGTTGCTTAAGCTGTAATAATGTCCAATTTCAGCCTACGGCGTCTGGCCGGTAACTGCAAGCATAAGAGGATCATAGGATCGAAGATCCTGAGCAACGGATGTGAAGGTCTAAAAATAAGATTAAACGAACACAAAATTTACCGAACCTGTGAGGGGGACTATGAATGACCACAACAGATGGGATGCATAGGTGCTGATTAAGCAATGCATAGGTCCTTCGCCGTCAATTTCAGGTTAGTATTCATCGTTTCCTAGGTGGTGGATAAGCTATACATAAGCACTATTGCATTCAGGGGTTATGCTTGTTATGCTGGAATAGTACTTAAGGTTATGCAGGTCTTAAGTGAAGAGAGTAGATGGAGAATGAGCAAGGAGTTAAACCTGGTGAAAATACCGACCAGCCGGTAGGTGGGGACGGTAATTTAGCTGACCAGTCGACCCAGATGGGGCCGAATAGCCAGCCGAGTCAACCGCCCCAAGCGGGCCAGGTTATCGAGCCGGTCCAGGTGCAGCCATCGGTTGCTCCAGGGCCGGCTTTGGCTTCCAACGCCCCGGCCGTGGCTACACCCAGCGCTTCAGTCAGTACGCCTAATACTCCTAAACCCAAGAAGAAACCCGGCCGCATTACTAAGTCAAAGGTGCAATCAGCCGAGTTGTGGCGCAATCTGGTGCCAATCAGTCAGGCTGCTAATATTCTGGACGTCTCGATTGATACTGTTCGCCGCTGGGACAAATCCGGTATCCTGCACTCGACTCGCCCGGATGGTAAGACCCGCCATTTTTACGTTGAAGAGCTGGAAAAGATTAAATTCTCCCAGCCCCTGACCATCTCGGAGGCGGCCGAACAGTTGAACGTATCAGCTTCGACGCTGCGCCGGCTGGAAGAAAAGGGCATTATCAAACCTGATCGCGATGAAAACGGCGAGCGGCTTTACAACCGAGAGACACTCGAGAAATTCCTGCATTCCGAGTATTTTATGCGCCAGAAAGAGGTCGAAGCAGAAATCCTCAAGCCTTTAGCCGGGCCAGAGGAGCCCCAAGTCGCCGCCGAGGTTAGCGGTGGTAACGACAAGACCAATAACCATGATCCCGTGGCACACATGATGCTGGGTGAGCACCATGAGGTGCTGGCGGGACTGAAAAAGTTCCGCAAGTACGCCTTAATGTCGATCTCGGTACTGCTGGGTTCGTTTGTTTTCCTGGTGGCGCTGGTGACATTATTATTCTTCCTTTTTCCAGATTCGACCTCCAAGGCCCTAGGTTACTACCATAAAAACCCCACCAGCAAGCAGTATAATTTTGTGCCGACTAGTTCGATCTTGGCTCGGTATCTGAAGCCGTTTAGTCAGGTGGCGGTGACGGTGGTTCAAGCGATTAACCCGGAGCTACGCGATCGAGTGGCACCGCTGGCCAAGATTCCGGACGTCAACGACGTCCTAAAGCCGGATGCTGAAGGCAATATCACCAGTCTATATAGCTTTACAGTGCCGGACACGTCATATCTGAAAATTCCTGACAAAGGTTTGATAGTAAATCTGAACAGCGATTACCTGCGCGGTCGCACGCCGGGCTGTGAGCCGGGAAACTTGGCAATTGTGGGGTCTTGTGCTGGTGGCGGGGGGACAACTGTTGTCAATGCAACAACGTCTCCAGGTTCAGCTAGTTCGGGCACTACTTCGGGCGGTGGTTCGGGTACTATTACCGGAGTAGAGGGCGGTGATGGTTTAACCGGTGGCGGCACCAGCGGATCGGTGACCTTAAACGTCGG
>CAZHSX010000013.1:12043-16067 GCA_964535275.1 uncultured Candidatus Saccharimonadales bacterium | reverse complement strand
CGAAGGCGTCGTCTTGCCGCCGACGGTAAATAATCGCCGTAGTCACGATGCGATGTGGCTCTTGATTGGGAATCTTCACCTTTCATCCTCCGCGTAGAGATGCAAATACTCGGATTTATCATAGTCGAATAGCTCGCTGAGCTCAAAAAAACGCGCGACTTCGGTTTTGGCATTGGCTGATGAATCCGAAGCATGAATCAAGTTCTTTTGCGGACTTAGCGCCAAGTCGCCGCGAATGGTGCCGGCCGGTGCTTTGCGGGCATTGGTGGGCCCTACAAGTAACCGTACCGCCTCAACCGCCTCTGCCCCTTCCCACACCATGGCCGCCAGCGGCGAGCCCTGCATATATTGCTTTAGATTAGCAAAAAACGGCTTGTCGGCATGGTGGGCATAATGATCATTTAACAACTTATCGCCGGCCTGAAGCATCTTGAGCCCCACTAACTTCAAACCTTTGCGCTCGAAACGGCCGATAATTTCACCGATTAAACCGCGTTGAACCCCGTCCGGCTTTACCAATACCAGTGTTCGTTCCATATATTAGGCCACCGACTTAATTAGCTCGGCAAAGACTTTCTCGGCCGCCCGGCATTCCTTAGCCGGCGCGATAATGCCCAACCGCAGATTGGCCGGCGCCAACATTTGCTTGGCCACCGCCATCACTTGCTCGGCCGTGACGGCGTCGATTTCCTCAATAGCATCCTCCACCGATTGCACCTTGCCCAGCAAGTTCAACTCCACACCGATGCGCTCGGCCACGTTGTTGTTTTGCTCCATCGCCATTTCCACCGAGCCCCGAAATTGATTTTTGGCCTTTTCCAGCTCCGGCGCACTGACCAGCTCGGTTTGAATCCGCATTAGCTCTTCCATCACCGCCCCGATGGCTAAGTCTAACTTATCCAAATCCACGCCGGCGTAGGCCTCGAAGGCACCGGTATCGACAAAGTTGTGCAAGCTGGCGTAAACGCTATAGGCCAGACCTTTATGCTCACGGACGTTCAAAAACAGCCGCGAACTAAGGCCCCGACCCAAAATGTTAGTGATTAGCTTGGCCGCCGGATCGTTAGCATGACGATACGGGTAAGCCCGGCAACCGATTATAAAGTGGGCTTGCGCGGTTTCCTTGGGTAGAACCGCCGCCGGTTGAACGGCGATTTTGGGTCCCACCTGCGCCGGCGCCGGCACCCGCGTGGGCACCAGTCCGCCCATCAACTTGCGCACCTGGCGCACGATTTCGTTGTGGTCCACCCGTCCGGCCACCGCCACCACCATGTTGTCGGGGCTGTAATGGCGGGCTTTGTATTCGGCCACGGCATCGCGCGGCACATTCATAATCACTTCTTCGCTGCCGATCACTTCTTTGCCCATCGGATGGTTGGGCCAATACAACGGCGGCATTAATTCACCTACATAGCGGGCCGGGTCGTCACGATAAACGTTCATTTCCTGGATAATTACCGGCCGTTCACGGTCAACTTCTTCCGGATCCAGCAGCGGGTCCACGATCATATCGCAAAGAATGTCTACGGCCAGTGCCGCGTGTTTGCGCGGCACCCGAATGTAATAGTTTGTGACGTCATTACTGGTGTAGGCATTGCTGTAGCCGCCCACGGCATCGACTTCTTCGGAAATTATCTTGGTCGACGGCCGCTTGGTGGTGCCTTTAAACAATAAGTGCTCTAAAAAATGCGACACGCCACCGTTAACGCTAAAGTTTTCGTGCCGGCTGCCTACTCCTACCACCACGCAAGCTGTCACGCTGCGGGCTTCTTTCATTTCGGCCGTGATGACGCGCAGTCCGTTCTTTAAAGTTGTGATGCGTTGGTTCATTGTTCCCGTTTTGACAGATGCAATTTAATGTACCAGATTAAACCCAGAACTAGCAAGATAAATACCAGGACCGAAAAACGGTGGAAAAAGCCGGCAATGGCATCAAGCCGACCGCCCAGTTGGTACCCCAGCCCGGTTAAAAGCAGCGACCAGGCCAGTGAGCCAGCAGCTGTCGCGGCCACAAAGGCACCAAATGGCATTTCGGCCAAGCCAGCCGGGTAGCCGATATAAGTCCGGATGACCGGGATGACGCGGCCAGCCAGGGTTAGCCAACGTCCCCATTTGCTAAACCAGCGTTGGGTTAGGTTGAGCTCGCGGGTGGAAAACAACACGTATTTGCCGTAGCGTTCTACAATCTTGACCCCACCTTTGCGACCAATCCAATACGCCAGGGCCGCACCCGAGGTTTGCGCCACTGTTGCCACCGCGATTACAGCCGCGAAATTAAACCGTCCTTGCCGTACCAGCAGCCCAGCCAGGGGCAGCAGTACCTCTGAAGGGATCGGCACACCGCAACTGTCAATTACCAGGCCTAATGCCAATCCGCCGTAGCCCAGGCTAGCAATCAAGTTGGTGGCCAAAGTCGTCAGCTGCAAGGTTAGGTTCATCTGACCAGCGCCATGACAAAAACAATGGCGCCGACCGCCAACCGGTAGTACGCAAAAGCTGACAAACTGTGGTGTTCCAAGTATTTCAACATAAACCTAATCGCCCACCAGCCGCTAACTGCCGCGGCTAAAGACCCAGCGATCACCAGGCCTTTTTCGCTGCCAATTTGGGTTAAACCGGCGCCGGAAAACGATGCCTTGACCATTGCGCCAGCGATAATTGGTGCCGAAAGTAAAAACGAAAACCGCGTCGCGGCCACGCGATCCAAGCCCTCAAAAAGGCCGGCAGAAATGGTAATTCCAGATCGGGAGACGCCCGGCACCACTGCCAGCGCTTGCGCCAGGCCGATGCGAAAAGCTTTGGGCGTGGTGACTTTGGACAAATTATGTACTCGTTTGCCATAGTGGTCAGCCCACAGCATAAATAATGCGATCAAAGCCAAGTTAAAGCCCACCAACATGTTACTGCGGTGGGTTTGGACAAAGCTTTCCAATAACGTGCCGCTGATAACGGCTGGTATCGTCGCCAGAGCCAACAGCCAGGCCAACCTGGTCTTCTCACCCTTCTTGACTAAAGCCACCGCCAGCTCAATAAAGTCGCGGTGAAAGTAAATTAACAGAGCTGCCAAGGTCCCAATGTCCAGCGCCGTGTCAAAAGCCAGACTGCTGCCTTGAAAGTGAATCAAATGGCCAACCAAAATTAAATGGCCAGAGCTGGAAACTGGGATAAACTCGGTTAACCCCTGGGTGAGACCCAGAATAATGGCCTGAATAATTTGCATCCTTAGCATTATAACGCAATTTACTCTAACCCCACCTTCCTCTCGCCGCGCTCCCTTCTTTCTTTATCCCTCCCGCACCTGCGCGGCTAAGAAGCTGAAGAACCTATGTCAAAAAGTAACAATGAACATTGTGCGACACAGACCCCTGCCCTACAATACGGCTATGGCTAACATTAGCGAACTGGTAACCGACTTCCTGGAGCATTTGGAAATCGAGCAAAACCGTTCCCAGCGCACCATCGCCAACTATCACCATTACCTAATGCGCCTGGTCGAGTTCAGCGATGACGCTAACATCAATGCTCTGGATGCTGAAATGGTGCGGCGCTGGCGGCTTTGGCTCAACCGACTCCAAGACGATACTGGCCGTCCCATCAACAAAGCCACCCAAAACTACCACTTAATCGCTCTGCGCAGCTTTTTAAAATACTTGGCCAAACGCGGCATTAAAGCCCTGGATGGGGCTAAAATCGAATTGGCCAAGACCGCCAGGCCCAAAATCAGCTGGCTCGAAGCCGGCGAGGTCGAGCGCCTGCTGGCGGCACCGGACGTAAACACTCAGGCCGGCTTGCGTGACCGCGCCATCCTAGAACTGCTATTTTCAAGTGGCCTGCGCGTGTCCGAACTAGTGGATTTGGATCGCGACCATATTAACCTGGCGCGGCGCGAGTTTATGGTGCGTGGCAAAGGCCAAAAAGACCGGCCGATTTTTATCAGTTCAGCTGCCGCCGGCTGGTTGGATAAATACCTGGCCGGACGCCAGGACAATTATAAACCTTTGTTTATCCACTACTCGGGCGCCGG
>CAZHSX010000013.1:0-11943 GCA_964535275.1 uncultured Candidatus Saccharimonadales bacterium | reverse complement strand
TAGTCTAGTAGCGGCCCCCCTTTAATCTGCATCTTGGTAATCACCCGCCGGAAAACGTCGCCCGCCCGGGCGGTGGCATCCACCGTCACGTATTGATCAGCAATTTGAATCGCCGCGCCGCCAGCATCAAAAAATTCTATCTGGTAATTCGTACCAACATAGCGCGGCCGCGCTCTAATAATGTAATACTCCGAAGTCGAAAAATTAGTTAGCGTCAGCGAGCAATTAAAGCCGGGCGCACCATTGGCAGCAGCGCTGCAGTTGGCATGATAAGGCACCGAACTACCGGTTTGAACATCCAACGGTCCGGTCAAACTACCGCAGTTGGCTCCTGGCGGGCGTAGCACGTAACCGCGGGCTTGAACGTTGGAGGGGGTCAGGCCGCCGCTCTTGGGATAGTGAATCACGGTCAGATCAATTGGCGCGGCGCCGGTCCAACCGTTGCCTATAGTCGCGGCTGGGAACTCGTTGCCGCTCTGGTCGCAGGCCACATTGGGAGTAGCGGCATCCACACCCGACAAGTTCCAGCTTAATTTGGCCGTGGCCGGGTCGCTGGCTACCCCAAACAAATCCAGCTGGGTGGGCTGTTCCTTACCCAACGCGCCTTTGACCTGGTTGGTTTTTTGCTGAATGGTGCGGCAAGTTGTGGTTTCACCTCCAGTTCCAACCGCCGCCGGTTGACAGGTGGAGTTGCTGGCCGTCAGACTGTCCAGCGCCGCTTGGCTGCCCAACGCGTTTTTAACCAACAGGATCCCCGCTTCTACACCGGCTTCGGCGGCGTAATAAGCCCGCACCGATTGGTCGGCATCAGTGGCTTGGCGCTGTTCGCTAATCATCAGGTTAACCGAGCTGATGGTAATGATTGTCAGCAGGATGCTCACAATAATAGCCGTGGTCAATGAAACTATGCCGCGCTGATGGGTCATTATTGTGCTCCCCGCAGGTTAGCCGCGCTGGTAAAGGTAGTGGTAGCGCAAAACGAGCCGCTGGTGCCGCTGCAGACCCCCCCGCTAGCTTGAGGAGTGCTAATGGTTAGAACCAACTCCAGGCTGATGGGGTTGGCGCCCACCGGTGTCGTCGTTAGAGCGCTCACCACCACGTCAGACGAAGTAATCGCCACCCCGGTTGGGGTTTGCGAGCAAGCCGCCGGATCGGTAGTGTCGATCTCGGCCTTACGCAGCACGTTGGTGGCAGAATCCACGTAATATTTAACCCGCATCGATGGCAGCGTTAAACACAGCGTATTTGGCTGCACCGATTGGTCGGCCACTACCGCGCTGGCGGTTCGAATTGTCCGGACCATATCTTCTAGTGCGAAACGACCGTTTTGCTGGGTATTGCGGCTGGCCAAGCCGTTTTGCTGCACTTTCAGTACTGCCAATATGCCCACCGAAGTAATCAGCAAAACAGCGCTGAATACCGCCATGGCTATTAACAACTCGACCAAAGTGTAACCTCTTTGCGTCATTGTAGTGGTGCAATCCCGTCAACGTTAACCAAATAAGTCGTAATCGTAGTGGTATTAGTCGGGCCGCTGCCCAGCGGCGCCCAACTGGCAGTAATATCGAATTGTGCCCGGTTGCCATTATCAGGACTGGCAGTAAACAAAGTACCGACGTAGGAAATCGTAAAAATCCCCACCGTCTGGCTGCTGCTGCGCACCCAATTGGATCCCGACCGCTGGATACTGCAAGGTGAAACCGCGGTGCAAGTATTCGGCAGTCCAACCAAAGTGGTGAAGCCGGCCCAAGTATTACCAGAGCGACTGTAATTATCGCGCATGTTGCGCAGGGCTTCAGCCTGCTCTTGGATTAGGCTGACGGCTTGCGTCAGTTCTTTAGCGTTTTGTCCTAAACGAAAAGACCGGCTGGCCAGATTATAGGCAACCGACAGTGTCACTGACACAATAGCAATCGCAAAAGCCACTTCCACCAAAGTATCGCCCCTCTGACTGCCAATCCTCATCATTGAATCACCCTGGTAATGTCGCCGTCTTTGGCACCGGTAGAACTGGCATCCACAAACACGTGGCCGACTCGGCCATCGGGATCAGTAAAGGCAAAATCAGCTTTGTTTTGGCACAAACTGCCTAGCTTGGATAAGTCGAGCAGGTCGGTGGCAGCGCAGCCAGAACCGGTAGTGTAGGCTTTAAGTTCGCCGGTGTCAGGGTTGCGGGCAAACAAAACGGCTGTGGCACAGGGCGTGGGGGTGCAGGCCAGCCCGGTAGTGGTATTAGTGACACTCCAAGGAATGGTGACGGTGACAGGAGCAGTTGATAACAGGGCGTTATTATTGACGTTCGCACTGCGATCCAGGGTGATAGTTGTAACAGTATAGGTGGAGCCGCCACTGGTAAAGGTTGCTAACTTGCCGATCACTTGTCGGCCGATAACTGAGCCGGCGCCCTCGCTGTTAACCGTCGTGTTGGCTTCGTTTTTGATCTGCACTAGGTTATTTTTAACCTTGTCGATGGCGTCAGTAAACTGCGACCGTGCCCGCAAGGCTCGTTGACCGGCAAATACAATCGGAATTAATGCCGCCGCGATGGCCAGCACGATGATTAGCTCAATTAAACCGACCCCAGCGCGGGCGCCAAGTACCTTCATCAGCCTTAGTATACCATAAGGGCTTTAGATACCGGACAGATGTAGATACCAACTAATTAGTGATTGCGCATAGAGCATGGCGGCAATGGTGCCGGCCACCAGAAACGGTCCAAACGGAATGTGATCGGCCCGTTTTTTGCGTTTCAGTCCAATCAGCACCAGCCCCACAATCGCCGCGCTGTTAAAGGCCAAAATCATGGCTACCACCGTTTTGGACGGCCCTAGTATTAGGCCCATTAAAGCCACCAATTTGATGTCTCCCCCGCCCATCCATTTGCCCTTGGATACGGCCGCTAGGGCGTAGAACAGCCCGCCGGCCGCCAGCCCGGCCGCCAACAAGTGATAGGTAGTCGACGGCGAATGGTTCGAGATACCTAAGTAAACGGCGCGGACAACGCCAACACCGATCGCCGGCAGCAGTACTTGGTCGGGCAGCAAATACCAGCGCAGGTCGTAAACCGCCAGAATAATCAGGGCGCTTAACCAATACAGCCAGAAACCAAAGCTCAGCCATTGGATATGGGACACTGGCTGCAGTCTGGCGTATGACAGCACGAACAAAACCGCCGTCAGGGCTTCTACCAGCGGATATTGGGGAGAAATTGGCTGATGGCAGTAGCGGCAGCGGCCGCGCAAGGCCAGCCAACTCAAAACCGGTATTAAATCAATCGGGGCCAGCTTGTGGCTGCAATTAGGACACTGGGAACGATCCCAAACAATCGATTTGCCGGCATGCAGCCGCCAGACCACGGCGTTGATAAAACTGCCGACCAGCAAGCCCAAAATGATAATGCCGGCTAAAACCATAAGCACATTGTAGCAAACCGCCTGGGCTACTATGCTATGGTTTGCTTAACGATTGTCGCGGCAAATCGTTCCGCCCTGTTCGGCCAGGTACAGAACTGCGTAGTTACGGGCACTGGCACCGGTGGTGGTCATAGCCGCACCGCTGCAAATGTTGCCGTCTTTGTAGCTAAACTTACCGTCGGTGGTGTTGGTCGGAGCAAGGGTTTGGTAAGTCGGCACATAAGCGCCTCCCAGAGGATCGCTCCAGGTCGCGCCGTTAGCCGTCAGGTAGCTAGTCTGAATGGTGGTCAAATTAGCTTGACTGGTCGGGATAGCGCCGCTGTTGTTGGCTGCAAATTGCTCGACCGCCGCCCGGAAGCGACCAATGTCGGAGTTTCTTTGAGTATCGCGGCGAGCCCGTTGGGCGCCCGAAACCGCCAAGAACACGATCACTAAAATTAAAGCCGCGATCGCCAATACGATCGTGATTTCAATCAGGGTGAAACCTTCGTCTTTGTTAAATAACTTGGCTAGCATGAACTTTCTCACCTCTCTTGGCTATAACATAAGCTTTTTAATACCGTAGCACAATATCCGCTACTAAAAAAGGCCCGCGGGCCTTTTTTAGTAGCTGCTAGATTACCTAGCGGTTATCGACACAGATCGTTCCGCCCTGTTCGGCCAGGTACAGAACTGCGTAGTTACGGGCACTGGCACCGGTGGTGGTCATAGCCGCACCGCTGCAAATGTTGCCGTCTTTGTAGCTAAACTTACCGTCGGTGGTGTTGGTCGGAGCAAGGGTTTGGTAAGTCGGCACATAAGCGCCTCCCAGAGGATCGCTCCAGGTCGCGCCGTTAGCCGTCAGGTAGCTAGTCTGAATGGTGGTCAAATTAGCTTGACTGGTCGGGATAGCGCCGCTGTTGTTGGCTGCAAATTGCTCGACCGCCGCCCGGAAGCGACCAATGTCGGAGTTTCTTTGAGTATCGCGGCGAGCCCGTTGGGCGCCCGAAACCGCCAAGAACACGATCACTAAAATTAAAGCCGCGATCGCCAATACGATCGTGATTTCAATCAGGGTGAAACCTTCGTCTTTGTTAAATAACTTGGCTAGCATGAACTTTCTCACCTCCTTAATGTTTGCTAATTAAAGCCATTATCGCAGTTATGCTTGGTGGCTGTCAATGTCAACTTAAACCCTTGCCGACCAAGCTGTAAACCGGCAGCAAGATCGCCGCTACGATCAGTCCCACCGTCAGCCCCAAGAAAATCATCAAAGCCGGCTCGATGGTGGTAGATAGGTTTTTGACTTCCTGGTCCACCTCACCTTCGTAAAAGCTGGCCAACTTGTCCAGCATCGCATCCAACGCCCCAGACTGTTCGCCGATCCGAATCATTTGCGGCACTAATATCAAAAAATATTTCTCTTGCTCCAGTGAACTGCTTAGGGCCTTGCCGCCGCGGACGGCTTCGGCCGCCCGGTCGATCCCCTCCTGGATAAAAACATTGTTGATTGAACGACGCACCACGTTTAGGGCTTCCAGCATCGGGATGCCGCTTTGTAGCAAGGTGCCCAACGTGCGGCTAAACCTAGCCATATAAACCTTTAGTAGCAGTGGGCCCAAGATCGGAAACCGCAGCTTTAAGCGATCGGCCACTCGGCCGCCGCTGTCGGTACGCAGGTAATTGCGCGTTAAATAACCGGCTACGACTAACAATAATATCAGCACCCACCAGTCGTGGATGATGAAGTTACTTAAGGCTAGCAGCCCCCGCGTTACCGGCGGCAGGGTTTTCTTCAAGTCTTTGTACAGCTGTTGGATTTGCGGCAATACGGTGGTGAGCATAAAGACTAAAACCGCTATGACCACGCCCAACACAATTAATGGGTACACCAAGGCGCCGCGGATTTTACTGACAATGGCGGCGTCTTTTTCCTGCTGGCTGGCAATGCGTTCCAGGGTTTTGTCCAGCGTGCCCGAGGTTTCACCGGCCGCAATCAGGCTAACGTAAGTCTGGTTGAAAATCTTGGGGTGGGAGGCGAAAGCGGCCGATAGCGTGGTGCCTCCTTCCACGCTGCTTTGGACTTCGCGGATGGCGCTGTGCAGAACTTTGTTCGATATCTGGGTGCCGACAGTTTCCAGCGATTTGTCCAGCGGCAGGCCGGCATTAATTAAAGTTGCCAACTGGCGGGTGAAAATTACCCGATCTTTGGCTTTGACTCCCGAGCCAATTTTAAATCCGGCTAGCACCCCCTTCCCAGCCTTTTTGTCTTCGATGGTAATCGGAAATAAATTTTGGCTAATTAGTAGTTTCGCGGCGGCTTGCTGATTCTCGGCCTGTACTTCGGCCGTTACCCGCTCGCCGGTGGCGGGATTGGTGGCAATGTAGATAAAACTTTGCATTCTATCCTCGCATCAGGCGGTCAAGTTCAGCTATGTCGATAGCGTAATTCTTGGCTTCGTCATAGGTGATTTTGCCAGCTTGGATTAACTGGACCAGAGTTTTATCCATCGATTGCATGCCTTGCTCGGCCCCGGTTTGAATCACCGCGTCTAGTTGATGGGTCTTGCCCTCGCGGATAATGTTACGTACCGCGCCGGTTGCCACTAAAATTTCGGCTGCTGCCATCCGTCCGCCTCCCACTGTCGGAATCAGCCGCTGGGCGCAAATACCTTGCAAAATGCCAGCCACCTGCACGCGGATCTGCTGCTGCTGATGAGGCGGAAACACATCGATAATACGGTCGATCGACTGGGCAGCCGAGTTGGTATGCAGAGTAGCCAGAACCAGGTGGCCGGTTTCGGCAATGGTAATGGCAGCAGCGATGGTTTCCAAATCACGCATTTCCCCGATCAAAACCACATCCGGATCTTCGCGCAAACTGGAACGCAAGGCGCTGCCGAAACTGTAAGTGTCGTAATGAATTTCGCGCTGAACGACAATAGCTTTTTGAGAATGGTGGGCGTATTCGATCGGGTCCTCGATGGTCACAATGTGCACCGCCCGCTCTTTGTTAATCTTGTCGATCATGGCCGCCAATGTAGTTGATTTACCGGAGCCGGTCGGGCCGGTTACCAGCACTAATCCCCGCGGATATTCGGTGAACTTGCTCAGCACTTTAGGCATTCCTAGTTCATCCAGCGAGCGGATTTTAACCGGGATTAAGCGCAAGGCCGCTGCCAAATTCCCCCGCTCGTGGAAGGCATTGACACGGAAACGGCCGAATTCGCCAAAGGCGAACGAAAAATCTACTTCTTTGTCTTTCAACAAAATGGCTTTTTGGTCCTCATCCAGCAGTGCGAAAATCAACTTTTCGACTGCATCAGCCTCCAAAATGGGAGCGTTCTCCACCGGCTTCAAAACGCCATCCACCCGCAACATCGGCGGCGTACCCGCTTGCAAATGCAAATCCGAGCCGTTAGTTTTTACGACTTGCTCCAGATAATTTTCGATTTTGGGCGCCGTTTTTTCCATTTACCCTCTTAAGTGTCTGCCGCCACTCTGGCCACTTCTTCAATCGTGGTGAGCCCGGCCAAAGCCTTTAGGTACCCGTCCTGCTTCATCGTTAGCATGCCATCCGCCTGAGCTTGGGCCTGCACCTCGCCGGTAGTGGCGCGCCTGGTCAACAGTTTTTCCATCCCGCCAGTCAAGGCAAAAACCTCGTAAATGCCCAGGCGGCCCTTGTAGCCGCTAATGCAGTCGGGGCAACCCTTTGGTCTGTATAAAGTATAAGCGCTTTGACCGGCGGTGGGCAAGTTATCATAACCCATATCTTTGGCGGCTTTGGCGACATCGGTTTGGGTCTTGGGCAAAACCGCTCCCAAGGCGGTACTAATCGAGGCCGTTTCAGTCGGAGTAGATTGGGCCGTTACCCGGCACTTCTGGCATAATTGGCGCACTAAACGTTGGCCAATCACAGTATTGACGGTCGAAGCAATCAAATACGGCTCAATTTGCATATCCAGCAACCGTGGTAGCACGCCGGCAGCCGAATTGGTGTGCAGGGTCGACAGCACCACGTGTCCGGTCAACGCCGCCTGCACCGCCAATTCGGCGGTTTCTTGGTCGCGGATCTCACCGACCATGATGATGTTGGGGTCTTGGCGCAAAATCGAGCGTAGACCGGTGGCAAACGTTAAGCCCACATCGGGGTTAACTTGAATCTGGTTAATCCCGTCAATGCGGTACTCCACCGGATCTTCCAGCGTCACGATGTTAACGGCGATGTTTTTAATTGCCTCGATAATAGCGTACATCGTGGTGGTTTTACCCGAACCGGTCGGGCCGGTCGACAGTGTCATGCCGTGCGGGTTGTGGATGCCTTCGGTAATCAACCGGTGGGCTTGGCCGCGAAAGCCCAATGCCTCCAGCGTCAGGATTTTGGTAGTTTTATCCAGCAACCTGATGATTACCTGTTCACCGTAAACCACCGGCGAGATCGCCACGCGCAGGTCAATGTCTTTTCCGGCGGCTTTGATTTGGAATTGGCCGTCTTGCGGTACACGGTGTTCGTCGATTTTCAAATTGGATAAAATTTTTATTCGAGATACCAGCGCCGGCTCTACGCTCTTGGGTAAAGTCATGGTGTCTTGAAGAATCCCGTCAACCCGAAAGCGCACTTTTAAATCGTTTTCGCGCGGCTCAATATGCACGTCCGAGGCTTCGCTCTGGGCAGCACTATCTAGGATGGCATTGAGCGCCCGTGTAATCGGCGCGTCTTGGACTAGGGTTTGCAGCACTTTGGCCGCCGCCGGTTTGGCTTCAGCCTCTGTCAGGCCTGATGGCGTCAAGACACTGGAAACCGCCGCTTTAACGTCGGCCGTCACATCATTGCCGTACAAGCTTAGCAGGTGCTCTATACCTTTGCGTGAAGCCATGTAGACGATTAATGGTTGACCGGTTTTGCGGGCAATAAAGTCGACGGCCTGGACATTGGTGGGCTCCAGCATGGCCACTGCCAGTTTGCCGCCGGTTTTGCCAAATGGCACTGCCATATAGGTTTTGGCTGTGTCCCGTGGCAGCAGTCGTATAGCCGGCGGGATAGTGTGAACCGTGCTCAAATTAACATACGACAGGCCAGCGGCTTGAGCGCTAAGTTTGGTCAGTTCTTCCTCGTCTACCAGTTTTTGCTCACTCAAAAGCGTCAGCAGCGATACATTTTTTTGGACTGCCAGCAACTTATAGCCGTCTAACTGTTGCTGTGTCAATAAGCCCGACTGCACCAGCAGCTGCTCGATGATTCTCTGGCTCTGGGTTGATAGCATATCGCCTCCTAGTAGGGTCCGAACGGCTTTGGGTTGTTAAGCCCTTGGGTTAGGTCGACGTTGATGGAAAAATCCCGGACTTGGGCATGGTCATTGAGGATTGTTAATCCGGCGGCCGAAAAGTCGGGTCTAATCGGTGTCACGACTTCAACGTTCACAGTATGGGATTTAGCCGGCTTAGAGCCGCCAATTTGTCCCAGCACCAACCAACCGGCCACTGCAATCGCCACCCCGGCCGCCCCAAAGTAAATCATTTGCCGCCGTTTCACTTGACTGCCTCCGTCTTGGGGCTAATGTCGTAAGCGCCCTGATAATATGTGGTTAAAGTCAGATTCATTGATAATGACGGCGTAGAGCCGCTCAAATTCAAACTGTTAACCCGCATCGGCCGCGCCGCCGTTTGGATTGCTACCAAAAAGCGCAGCAAACTGTCATACGAGCCGTTGCCTTGAACGGTAAACTGCAGTGGCGAGGCGCCGCCAGTCGGTGTTTCAGGCGTACCGGCTTGACTGACGTCCTTGAGCCGTAGGCCAGTTTGTCCGGCCATCGATTCGATCATACTGGCTAGGCCGGTGAAGTCCGGCTGAGACGGCAGGGCTCTTAAAATCAAGTTATTCTGACCTTGCAAAGCCGTAAAGTTTTTTTCTAGTTCTGGGATGGCAACCAGGTTGGCTTGCAGTTGGTTGCGGGCCGCTGTCTTTTTAGTAATGACCCGGTTATTAAAGGTCAGGTTATGTACCAGGCCACGGCCAATCAGAACCGATACCAGCGTTACCACCAGCGTGGCCCCGGCCACGGCAGCCAGATATTGATTGGCGGTTAAGTTGAATTTGTTAGCGGCCATTGGTAACCCCCGCCGCCAGGCTAACATTCAAACTAAAGGTGGCTTTGCCCTCACCGTCAGTTGTGACGCTAGTGATAACAACGTTACTGAAGTTGGGACCAGCGTCACTGCGGCTGGCTTGCAAAGATTTAACAAACTTGTCGACAATCGAGTAATTGCGGGCTCGACCGCTAACTTTCAAAGTGTTCGTGGCGTCCAAGTCCAGGCTGGACAGGCCAAAATCTTGGGGAGACACTTGTCCTAGCAAACCGAAAAACCGGGTCATGTAGACGCGCTGGCCATACAAGCCCACCAGCGAGTCCAAGTGCGCTTGGACTGTCAGCATTTCGGCCAGTTTGGGGTGTGAATTAACTTCAGTTTGTTTGGCATCGATGTCTTTTTGCAGACTGCGCAGACTAAAGCCCTGGGCGGTTGTGATCACCCACAATAAGATAACAATAACTATGCTTAACCCGCCGATCAGCGCCCCGATAGTCGTAGCCAGTTTACGCCGGCGGTCTTCGCTAAGGGCGGTTTGGCGAGCCTCCGGCAGTAAATTAATCAAAGTCGCCATTAGACTAGCATCCTTTCTGCTAAGCCGACTGTCACCGCGTAAATCGTTGCCAAACTCATTAATTTATCCTGCTCTCCGGCCGGGTAGCTGACCTGACCCCAGCAATTCCCAATTTCAACCGGCAAGCCGGTAGAGTTGGCCAGATAGGTTGGTAGTTCGGGCAAGGCTACGGTGCCGCCGGTAATAATCAGTTTCTCCAATTTAACGGCTGGGTAGCGGCCGGTAAAAAACTGAATCGATTTTTCGATTTCGCCGGTTAAATCAGTCAAACCGGACTTAACGGCCTTCAGCACCTGGCCCTCCAGCTTGCTGGTGGTCAAGCCGAATTTGTAAATAAACTGCTCGGCCTGGGCTTCCTCCAGCCCCATGGCTTGCGCCGCCAGTTTCACAAATGTGGTACCGCCAACTGCGATCGAGCGAATCAGCCGAGGTTGGCCGGCATTCATAATCAGCAAATCACTGGTGGTGCTGCCGAGATCCAAAATCACCACGGCTTGGCCGCCAGCCGGCGCCAGCGACCTGGCCAAGGCGGTGGCGTTGGCCTCCAGGGCGACAACTTCCAAGTCGGCCTGCTCGAAAATGTCTAAATATTTGCTGGCCACAGTATTGGGAGCCGCCACTAATAGTACCTCTTGGTTTTTACCGTCAGCACTGGTTTCAAGCACGCTGTAGTCAAGCTTAACCTGATCGAGCGCCATCGGGATGTACTGCTCGGCTTGAAATTTAATGGCTTTGGCCAGCTCCGCTTCTGATAATTTCGGGGTGGTAATGACGGTGGCAAAAACTTTGGACGAGGGCAAACCGGCCACTACTTTACGGGTAGAAACGCGGCTATCTTTCACCAATTGTCCAATTAATTTCGCCAATTCGGCGCGGTCGGCTGGGGCGTCGGACAAAGTTAAATCCCGGGGAGTCGAAACGGCGCCATAAGTAACAAGGTACGGTTTAGTGCCGCCCTTTTTGAGTTGAACCAGTCGGATGCCGGTGGAACCAATATCCAGACCGAAGTAATTGGTTTCGCTAGCGAATAACGCCATTGCATATTTACTTTAGCATAAGCAAGATACAAAACAAACTAGAACAATGGTGCGCGTTCACCGAGGTAGCGAGGCGTAGTCACAAAGTCACTAAACACTGGCGGGGCGGCGATGTATAGCAAGGTGCTGTAGGTAATCTTTTCGGCCGCGGCACTGTTAGTGGGGTCATTTACGTCTCCGCCGGTGCGCTTAAGCTTCAGGGTTTGACCCATTAATAGGCCCGTCGACAGCAGTTGTTTGTTGCAAGCGTTGGTGGTGGTGATGTTAATGGCGGTGTTAGTAGCGGTGTCGTAACAGGTGTCAATTTGACCACCGGCGTAGTAGTAGCCGTCCAACTGAGTCACATTTTTGTCGATGTAGATGTTGCCGCTGGCGACAACGCCGAAGCCTAACGGACTGGTACGGTTAAACGGCGCACTGCCGAAGGCAATGTTGCCGGTAATGTAAACGTCGCCGTTGACATACAGGGTGTTAAGAGGAGCCTGGTTGCTGACAGCATTCAGCGTGGCTGCCCCCAGCTTAATGCCAGCCGGGCCGGTTATTAGCAAGCGGCTAATGGCGGCAATGGCGCTAGTACAACTGCCGGTGTCGCTACAAGTAGTTCGTCCGACCCCGGCCGGGAAGTTTGTGGCTGCCGTTACTAGATCGGGTCGGCAAACGCTGCCCAAATAACCCAATTGGCCGATATTGCCTAACGTTAACGATGTGCCAGTAAAGTTGCTACCGGTATTACCCGAGCCAAAGTTGCTGACCGCTCCCCCGCCGGACACCACGTAGCTGGCCGATGAACCGGCCGCTGTGCCGGTCTTACCCAAAACATTGCCCGTACTGTTACTGGTACAACCGTTAATCG
>CAZHSX010000012.1:18218-19409 GCA_964535275.1 uncultured Candidatus Saccharimonadales bacterium | reverse complement strand
GCCTGCTAGCGTTTTATTTATAAACTTGCCATAATTTAGCCAGGTTTCGGACAAGGAGGGCAGCATGGTAACCGTAGAATGTGGATTTTGCCCGGAGGGCACGCAGGTCGAGGCGACGCAACTCTTTGCCCACATGGAGGGTCACCCGGGTGTCACGGTTTCTGCCAACTGGCGAGGCGGCAAGGAAAATTACTTTGCTGTTTGCGAAATCGCCGCCAGAGAGATCGGTCCGACCGGGCTGGAGTGGACCATTCGTGTTCACTGCACGGGCGATGAGGCGCAGGTTCAGGAAATCATCGAATCAGCCATTACGCGGCTGATTAAAGATCTGCATGGATTCGATCCTGCTATATCCACTCAGAAACCGGTCCCGGCCTAACTTACCCCCGACGAGCCCTCACTTGTCGGGGGCTTTGTCTTTGTGGTAAAGTCTTGCCACTGGGTATTCAGGGTGAGACTTTGCCATCGTGTAGGCATTGATTGAACCCTGGCGCGGGCAAGCGAAGGTCGCACACGACGGCCGGGTAGTAAGCTCGCGGGGAGAGTCTGATGACTGCCAGTACGGGCAACCCGAAAGCTAGTCCAGATAATCCCATACCTCCTAGCTTGGCGACTTATCACCAAAACTCCGGCTTAGCGGCCGGCGCAACAAAGGGTGGTCGGGGACGCCTGACCATGTTGCAACTGACGGGGCTTCCGCGAGGAAGCCCCGTTCCCCTTTTGTAACCTCGGCCGCTTGAAAAAATTTGACTGACTTGATAGAATTCAAACTCTGTTCTGGGTCGGGAGGCAGTTATGGGCAAGATTGAACGGGTGTGGGTGAATGCCCGTGAGGCCGGCTGGGCGGTGCACGCGATTGTTGATGGCAGGCGCGTGCGCTTTACCAACCGCGCGCACAAGATTACCGGCCAGCCGCTGGCCGGCTACCATCCGGCCATGTACCAAGAGTGCATGCGCGAGCTAGGCGCCAAGCAACTGCAACTGGGCTAGCGCCCGCAATCGTCGGGCTGGATGCCCCGATGGGCTCGGCATAGACGTCCGAGCTTGATGGCCTTGTGCCATTCCGGCCCCGGCCGGTTACATCCGAAAGGGCCGTCGATTGTGACGGCCCTTTCTATTTGCGCCTTCAAAACGTTTATGCTTAAATAGGGTTGTTATGGCTAAAAAATACGAATCCAACGCCGAATATTT
>CAZHSX010000012.1:0-18118 GCA_964535275.1 uncultured Candidatus Saccharimonadales bacterium | reverse complement strand
ATATCGCCACTGAAGCTCGCTGGCCTCGCGCACCCCGACTAGTCGGCCGGCTTGAGGTTCAGTTAGTGTAATCGCCGCATTGATCGCGGCAAGCAATTGAAAAGTTAGTCGAAACTACGCCCGCACAGAACAACCTCCTTCGGGCTAATGATTTGGCTGCGCGATCCTCGGTGGTGGCGAAATAATTCATTGCACCGAGGCCAAGCGTTTAGGACAGCGGAGGCCACACCCGCCCCAAGCCGATTCGTTTCGATAGCACTTTTCGGCCACACCCCGGCCCGGTCTCTTGGATTAAACCCCAGGGACCGGGCCGACCCCTTTTTAGGATTGACGCACCTGGTGCGTTCTGTTAAGATTTTTCGGTAGCCAAGTTCTGAAGTAAGTTATTAACCCACTGGCAGCCTGGTAGGTCCATATAGGATACCGCCGGTTAGCCAGAGTTAATTTTGTAAAGGGACAAGTGAAAGCTTTAATCGGTCGCAAGATCGGCATGACGCAAGTCTTCGACGCCAACGGCAACGCCTTGGCGGTCACGCTGGTGGAAGCCGGTCCGTGCGTGGTGACTCAAGTCAAAACCAAGGCTAAAGACGGCTATAACGCCGTCCAGCTCGGTTTTGGCACGGCCAAAAAGCCCAACCGCCCCCAAATGGGGCACCTCAAAAATGCCAACGCCAATGCGGCGTGGTTACGTGAGGTGCGGTTACCGGACGTGCCGGCCGCTGCGGTTGACGCCGATGCCACCGCCGAGGTGGAAACCCAAGATTTGCAGCTGAAACCGGGCAGTCAGCTAACCGCTGAAGTTTTTGCCGTTGGGGACGAGGTCATCGTGACCGGCGTCAGTAAGGGCAAGGGCTTTGCCGGCACTGTCAAGCGCCACAACTTTGCCACCGGTCCCAAAAGCCACGGTTCGCGCAATTACCGCGAGCCCGGCTCGATCGGCAGTGGTTTCCCCGAGCGAGTGTTTCCGGGTATTAAAATGGCCGGCCGGATGGGCGGCGCCCGAACGACCGTGAAGAATCTAAAAGTTGCGGCCGTGGACGCCGAGCAAAACCTATTGGCGATTGCCGGCGCCGTGCCTGGTCCGCGTAAAGGGTTAGTTATCATTCGAGGCAGCTATGTCTAAAGCCGTCGTCTACAGTCAAACCGGCGTCAAGCAGCCGGCCGAGCTAACCCTAGATAAAGCCATTTTTGACCTAGAACCCAACCATGAACTCATCAACCAGGCCTACCGAGCCTACCTAGGTAATCGCCGCGGCGCCAATGCCAAAACCTTGACCCGCGCCGAAGTTCGCGGCGGCGGCAAAAAGCCCTGGCGCCAAAAAGGCACCGGCCGGGCGCGCGTTGGTTCCAGTCGTGTACCCAACTGGCGCAGCGGTGGCGTAGTGTTTGGCAATACCGGCCAGGAAAACTATCATCTTAATCTATCGGTTAAGACCAAACGCACTGCCATTGCCCAGGCTTTGGCGCTTAAATTTCAAGCCAAGCAGCTAGTGGTGATGGATAACTTCACTGTTAAAGAGCCCAAAACCAAAGCCGCTGCCCAGCTACTAGCCAAGGTCGGTTCGGGGCGAATGTTATTAGTGGTTGAGGCCAAAACCCCGGTTATCGATCAGGCTACCCGTAACCTGGCCGACTGCAAAACCGTAGCGGCCGGTTACTTAAACGTTTTCGACCTGATGAACGCTGACAGTGTAATTATTACCAAACCGGCTCTGAACGCGGTGTCCAAATGGCTGGGTACTAAGACAGAGGCCAAACCGGAGGCGGCTAATGTCTAATCTGATTCTGCATCCCCGCGTCAGCGAAAAGGCCATGGCTCTGGCCGAGTCCGGTGTTTACGTGTTTGACGTGCCCGCGGCCGCTAACAAGCCTGCCATTGCCAGGGCTGTCGAAGCCGCTTTTAAGGTCAAAGTAGCCAGCGTTAATGTGATCGTGGCTAAGGGCAAGCCGAAGGTGTTTAAGCGCCAAGCCAGCCAGCGCCGGGATATCAAAAAGGCTTTGGTGAAGCTCCAAAAGGGCCAAACTATTAAACTGTTCGCGGAGGCCAAATAATGGCGATCAAAGCCTACAAGCCTACCACTCCGGCCCGGCGCGGCATGACCAGCGCTGATCGGGCGGTGATTACCAAACAGCGGCCCACCCGCTCGCTGATCGTGGCCAAGCGGGCTACTTCCGGGCGAAACAACGCTGGCCGCATTACGACCCGCCACCGTGGCGGCGGCGTTAAGCGTTACTATCGTTTGGTGGACTTTAACCTGGCTGCCGGCCAAGCCGCCGTCGTCAAAGCTATTGAGTTCGATCCCAATCGCACTGCCCACATTGCCTTAATCGAATATAGCGGCGGCCAGTTAGCCTACGTCGTAGCTGCCAGCGGCATGAAAGTCGGCGACAAACTGGGATCTGGCGAGGCCGGCGAAGTCAAACGCGGCCACCGCTTGCCCCTGTCGGCCATCCCCGTTGGTACCCAAATTCATAATATCGAACTTACCCCCGGACACGGCGGGCAACTAGTACGCAGCGCTGGTGCCAGCGCCCAGCTAGCCGCCAAAGAAGGCGCTTTTTGCCAGGTTAAACTGCCCTCCGGCGAAGTCCGCTTAATCCACCAAACCTGCCTGGCCACCATCGGCACGGTCGGTAACGAAGCCCACCAAAACATTAGCTGGGGTTCGGCTGGCCGCCGCCGCCGATTGGGTCGCCGACCGACCGTTCGCGGTAAAGTGATGAACCCGGTCGATCACCCCCACGGTGGTGGTGAGGGCTCCAGCCCCATCGGCTTAAAACACGCTAAAACCCCTTGGGGTAAACCGGCCCTGGGTCTTAAAACTCGCAACCGCAAGCGTACTAATCAAATGATTGTGCGTTCGCGTCACGAGGGGAGGCGCTAATGAGTCGGTCACTCAAAAAAGGCCCGTTTGTAGATGAGCGCCTATTAAAGAAAGTCGCTGCTTCCACCGGTAAGGGCGTGATTAAAACTTGGGCGCGAGGTGCCACTATTGCCCCCGAGATGGTCGGCCATACCTTCGGCGTGCATAACGGCAACAAGCACCTGCCGGTGTATGTGACCGAAAACATGGTCGGCCACAAGCTGGGCGAGTTTGCCCCTACCCGGAAGTTTAAAGCTCACGGCGGCCGCATGGCCAAGGAACAAGAACAAGGCGCCATGCCCGGCGCTACCGGACCGGCCACAGCTGGAGCGGTTCCGGCTGAGGGTGCCGCCGCGGCGGCTGCTCCGGCTCCAACCAAGGAGGCTAAATCATGAAGGTAACTGCTACGGCTAAATTCGTCGGCACCTCCAGCCGCAAACTGGGCCTTGTAGCAGGCTTAGTGCGCGGCCAAACCGCGGCGGCCGCCCAAACTACCCTGGCCCACACGCCCAAGTCGGCCGCCACACCACTGGCTAAAGTCTTGAGTTCAGCCATGGCTAACGCTGTCAATAACCACAACCTCAAAAAGGGGGACCTAGTGGTCGAGTCGGTTTTAATTGGTCCGGCCCCCACCCTGAAGCGTTTCCGTCCCCGCGCCCGCGGCGCTGCCGGCCCGATCAAGCACCGCAGCTCACACATTACCGTGGTATTATCTGATGCTAAACCGCCAGTGGCTGCTAAGAAAACCATTAAGACCCCTAAGGAGCCTGCCTAATGGGTCAGAAGATCAATCCCCGCAGTTTGCGCTTGCAAGTCGACAAAGACTGGCAGAGTAAATGGTTTGCCGACAAAGACTACGCCAGTTTCTTGGTGCAGGACTTAAAACTGCGCCGCCTGGCCGAAGCCAAACTCGGCAAACGCGCCGGGGTAGCTAAAATCACTATCGAGCGCTCACCAAGTTTACTGGTGTTAACCGTCCACACCGCCAAACCGGGGGTGGTGATTGGCCGCGGCGGCTCGGGAGCCGAAGAACTAAAGAATTTATTAGTTAAAGAAGCCAAAGTTCCGGTAAAAGTGGCGATCGAGGAGGTCAAAAAACCAGAACTAGTAGCGGCTTTAATTGCCGAAAACGTGGCCTCACAGCTGGAGCGCCGCATCTCCTACCGCCGCGCCATGCGCATGGCGGTGGAAAATGCCCTTAAATCCGGTGCCAAAGGTGCCAAAGTTATCATTGCCGGCCGCCTGAACGGCGCCGACATTGCCCGCCGCGAAACCACCGCTCAAGGGTCGATCCCGCTGCACACCATCCGCGCCAACATTGATTTTGCCCAGGCGCTAGCGCACACCACTTTTGGCATTATTGGTGTTAAAGTTTGGATCTATCGGGAGAAGGAATAACGATGTTAATCCCCAAGAAAACTAAATACCGCAAAAGCCAGAAGGGCCGCCTCAGCACGATTGCTACCCGCGGGGCTGAGATTAGTTTTGGCCGCTATGGCTTAAAGGCCGAGGTTTCCACCCGTCTGACCACCCGTCAAATTGAAGCCGCCCGCCGGGCAATGACCCGTTACATCAAGCGCGGCGGTAAAATTTGGATCCGGATTTTCCCTGACACCCCGATTACGGCCAAGCCGGCCGAAGTGCGCATGGGCGGAGGCAAGGGTGCGGTGGATCATTACGCCGCCCGGATTGCTGCCGGCCGTATCCTGTTTGAGCTGGACGGGGTCGAAGAGGACATTGCCCGCGAGGCTATGCGCCTAGCCGCCCGCAAGCTGCCGATTAAAACTCGATTTGTGATTAAACATACGCCTGGAGAAGTTAAAGATGAAGATTAAAGCCATCGGTGCCAAAACCGACAAAGAATTAGTGACACTGGTGGCCGACGAGCGCCAAAAGCTGCAGGAGCTAGTCGTCAAGGCCCGCACTGCCGGCGTGCCTAACGTTAAGCAGGCTAAGGCCCATAAACTGGCAGTGGCCCGGGCTTTAACCGTTTTGCGTCAGCGGGAGCTAGCCGCAGCCGATCAACCAGCCAAGGGAGCCAAAGATGAGTAGGAAATTACGTGGCACAGTGGTGAGCGACAAAATGGATAAAACTATCGTGGTGGCAGTGGTGAGTATGAAAGAGCACCCACTGTATAAAAAGAAATACCGCCAAACGGTGAAGTTTAAAGCCCACGATGAAGCCAACGCCTACAAGGTGGGGGACGTCGTGGAAATGGTGGAATCGCGTCCCTTGTCACGCCACAAGCACTGGGTAGCCACCCGTAAACTAGCCGGCAAGGTGCTGGAGGAAACGGCATGATTCAAGCCCAAACTAGGTTAAAAGTGGCCGATAACAGCGGCGCCCGCCAAATTATGTGCATTAAAGTGCTGGGTGGTAGCCGGCACCGCTATGCTGGCGTGGGTGACGTGATTACCGCCAGTGTTAAAACCGCCTTGCCCAATGCCGGCGTCAAGAAAAAGGAAGTTGTCCAGGCCGTGGTGGTGCGGACTACCCAGCCGACGCAACGGCCCGATGGCTCGACGGTTCGCTTTGACGACAACGCTGCCGTAATTATCGACAAAGCCGGTTTGCCTCGCGGCACCCGCATTTTCGGACCGGTGGCACGGGAGTTGCGCGACGGCGGCTATATGAAGATTATTTCACTGGCTCCGGAGGTCCTGTAATGAGCACCGCGATGAAACTCAAAAAAGGTGACGAAGTGGTGGTGCTTTTAGGCCGTGATAAAGGTAAAAAGGGCAAAATCAGCGCCGTCTTGCCGCGCGACCGCCAGGTGATTGTGGATGGCGTTAATGTTTTAAAACGCCATACCAAACCCGGCGCCAAACATCCCAAGGGCGGTATCTTGGATGTTACCCACCCGATGCCGGCTGGAAAAGTGGCGTTGGTGTGCCCAAACTGCAAAAAGCCTACCCGAGTGGGCTGGCAGGTTAACGTCAAAGGTGACAAGCACCGGGTATGCCGCAAATGTAAAAAGGAAATTAAGTAATGGCGACAGTGACTAAAAATCGATTGCAAACTAAATACACTAGTGAGGTCGCCAAGCAGTTGGCTGACCAGTTTAAGATTGGCAACCCCCACGCCGTGCCGACCATTACTAAGGTGGTGGTAAACGTCGGCGCCGGCCGCCTAGCCAGTGAAACTAAAAAACTCGACGAACTGGCTCGGGTGCTGGCCAAAGTGACTGGCCAAGCGCCGGTGCGAACGGCCGCCAAAAAGAGTATTGCCGGTTTTAAGCTGCGCCAAGGCCAAAATGTGGGCCTGATGGTAACACTGCGCGGTCAGCGGATGTACGACTTCCTCGATCGTCTGGTTAGTATAACCCTGCCCCGGATCCGCGACTTCCGTGGCGTCAGCGCCAAAGCCTTTGATCCTCAAGGTAACTACAGCCTAGGCATTAAGGATCTAAGTATTTTCCCGGAGTTGTCCTACGAAGAAGCCGGCGGTTCGCAAAGCTTACAGATTAACATTGTCACCACCGCCCGGACCCAGGAGCAAGGCGCCGCTTTGCTGCGCGGTTTGGGTTTCCCCCTGCGAAAGGAAGGTAAGTAATGGCTAAAGAATCATTAATTGTTAAGGCCCAGCGCAAGCCCAAGTTTTCGACCCGCAAAATTCGCCGCTGCGGTCTGTGTGGCCGGCCCCGCGCGGTGATCCGTAAGTTTGGCTTGTGCCGCATTTGTTTCCGCGAGCACGCCAGCCGCGGGCAGATCCCGGGCGTAACGAAGTCAAGCTGGTAAGGAGAATAAGATGACAGATCCCATTGCCGATATGTTAAACCGTCTTCGCACCGCCGCCGCCAGCGGCCGGAGCCAAGTTGTGATGCCTTATTCCAAGCTCAAAGCCGCCATTGCTGCCATTTTGGCTGGCCAGGGCTACATTGCCAGCTTTAAGGTTGAGGGCAAGGAGCTAAAGAGCCTGGTGGTAGAACTGGGCGGCGCCAAGCCGATCACCAAACTGGACCGAGTTTCCCGCCCCGGCCACCGCATTTACGCCGGTGCCAGCGAAATTCCCCAGGTACTAAACGGCCGCGGCCTGATGATTGTGTCAACTTCCGGCGGGTTAATGACTGGCCGTGAAGCCAAGCAAAAAGGCCTGGGTGGTGAATTAATTTGTAAGGTGTGGTGAGATGAGTAGAATCGGCCGTCGTCCCATCACCATTCCAGCCGGCGTCACCGTGACGCTGGTGGGTCGCGATATTAAAGTCGCTGGCCCTAAGGGTAACGCCGAACTGACCTTGCCCAAGAATCTGGGGCTTGAGATTGAGGGCGCCGTAGCAACAATCAAACTCCAAAAAACCACCGACCAAACCCAAAAGCTATTTGGCCTTACTCGTACACTGTTAAACAACGCCATTGCCGGCAGTGCCGAAGGTTTTAGCAAACAGCTGGAAATTAACGGCGTCGGTTATCGCGCCAGCGTGGCCGGCCGCAACCTCAACCTATCCCTGGGCTTTTCCCACCCGATTGAGTTTGGCCTGCCGGAACACATTGAGGCCAAGGTCGAAAAAAACATCGTCACTATCAGCGGCCACGACAAACAATTAGTGGGCCAGGTGGCGGCCGACATTCGGGCACTGAAAAAGCCTGAACCCTACAAAGGCAAGGGCATCCGCTATGTTGGTGAGCACGTACGGCGCAAAGCCGGTAAAACCGCTGCGAAGGCAGTCTAACTATGAATAATATTAACCAAAAGCAAATAATTCGTCGCCGCCGGGTGCGAGCCAAGGTGTCAGGCACTAGCCAGCGCCCGCGATTAAGTGTTAAGATCAGCCATCAGCACGTGACAGCCCAATTGATTGACGACACCAAGCAAGCCACCTTGGCATATGTCAGTACCGTTGGCGCCAAAGTTAGCGGCAGTTTAACTGCCAAAGCAGCCTGGACGGGCGAGCAGATTGCCGATCAGGCCGCCAAACACAAGGTTACCAAAGTCGTGTTGGACCGTGGCAGCCGGCTGTACCACGGGCGTTTGCACGCTCTGGCCGAAGCTGCTCGCGCTAAAGGATTGGAGTTGTAATGGCAATCGCCGAAATCAGTCGCGAACCCCGCGAACTAAACGAAAAAGTCATCGCCATCGATCGCGTTGCGCGGGTGGTTAAAGGCGGCCGCCGGTTCCGGTTCCGCGCTACTGTGGTGGTAGGGGATGGCCAGGGACGAGTCGGTTTGGGCATCGGCAAAGGTTCAGAAGTTATGACCTCGATTGCCAAGGCCGTTTCCAAGGCCAAGGGCCACATTATTACTGTGCCCCTAAGCGAGCGCACCATTCCGCACCAGATCGAAGTACGATTCTCCGGCGCCCAAGTGCTCTTAAAGCCGGCTGCACCCGGCACTGGCGTTATCGCCGGCGGCGCCGTGCGCCAAGTGGTGGAGGCTGCCGGTATCCATGATCTATTAAGTAAGTCGTTGGGCTCCAGCAACAAAGTTAACACTGCTTATGCTACGATTATGGCGCTGTCGCAGTTACAGGCTCGTCCGCCGCGGCCCCAAGTCAAGCCTGAAGCTGAGGCCGAGGTGGCAGCTGCAGTTAAACCAAAAGCTAAGACTAAGCCAGCTAAAAAAGCTACCAAAACCACTGGAGTCAAAAAATGAAATCCCACGAACTACAAGTCAAAGCCCACAAAGATTCCAAACGCCTAGGGCGGGGGATTGGTTCCGGTCGCGGTAAGACCGCCGGACGCGGCACCAAAGGCCAATGGGCCCGAACCGGCGGCGGCGTGCGGCCCGGTTTTGAGGGTGGTCAAAACCCCCTAAGTCGCCGGTTGCCCAAAAAGCGCGGCTTTAAAGCCCTAAATCACACCGATTATCAGGTGATTAACATCCAAGACCTGGCCAAATTTAAAGCCGGCGCCAGTGTGGACGCCCAGGCCTTGGCTGCCATCGGCTTGATTGGCGATGCCGCCAAGCCGGTGAAACTGCTAGCCGACGGCGAGCTGAAATCCAAATTGACGATCACCGTCGATGCCGCCAGCGCCAGCGCTAAAGCCAAGTTAGACAAAGCCGGCGCCAAACTAATCACCGGGGAGTAAGCGTGCAGCTGGGCGTATTCAAGCAAATCTGGAAGTCCAAGGACTTGCGGCTGCGTGTAGTCTTTGTTATTGGCCTATTAATTATTTTCCGCTTACTGTCGCACGTGCCGGTGCCGGTGCCCAACAACGCTGCCCTGGCCCAGTTTCTGCGCACTTTGTTTAATTCCAATCGACTGTTGGGTTTTGCCGACTTGTTCTCGGGTGGTGCTTTAACTAACTTCTCGATCATTATGATGGGCGTGGGGCCTTTCATTAACGCCTCGATTATCATTCAACTATTAACGCAGGTCATTCCCAAGCTGGAGGCACTAAGTAAGGAAGGCGAGGCCGGACGCCAGAAGATCAACCAATACACCCGTCTGCTTACCCTGCCACTGGCCATCATCCAATCCTTCGGCATGATTTTACTGGTATCGCGTACCAGCCGCCAATCGGCCGGCCTTGATCTTATCGGCCATCCCAGCTTGGCTCAATGGCTGCTGATGGTGGCGACTATTACCGGCGGCACGATGCTACTGATGTGGCTAGGCGAGTTGATTACCGAAAAAGGCGTTGGTAACGGTATTTCTTTAATCATCTTTGCCGGTATCATTGCTCGGTTGCCGGCTTCGCTGGGGCAATATTTGACGCTGGCCAAAAACGACAGCGGCAAGCTGTTCCAACTATTGTTTATACTGGCCGGTATTATCGGCATCATTTACGCGGTTGTTATTCTGAACGAAGGCCAGCGCAATATTCCGGTGTCTTACGCCCGGCGTATCCGCGGCAGCCGGGTTTATGGCGGCGTCGATACGCACTTGCCTTTGCGGGTAATTACCGCCGGTGTGATCCCGATTATCTTTGCCTTGGCATTCCTATCTGTACCCGGGTTTCTGGGTCAGCTGTTTGCTAGCGCCAAAAGCCACTGGCTGGCCGCCGCTGCCCATTGGGCCCAGACTACTTTTGCCACTACCTCTAGGGTATACGGCGGCACCTATTTTGCCTTGGTGGTGATATTTACATACTTCTACACGGCCGTGGTATTTAACCCCAAGGACATTGCCGAGAATTTGCAAAAACAAGGCGGCTACATTCCCGGTATCCGACCCGGCGGTGAAACTTCAACCTACTTAAAAGGTGTGGTTAATCGTATTACCCTAGCCGGAGCGCTGGGCTTGGGTGCCATCGCCATTTTGCCGTTTATCGTTCAGGGCTTCACCGGCAGCCAGTCGCTAACCTTCGGCGGCACGGGACTACTGATCGTCGTCAGCGTGGCCATCGAAACCATGCGCCAAATCGAATCCCAGTCGCTCATGACCAGTTACGAACAATACTAGCCGCAAAAACCCTTTACAGGCCCATCTGATTTGCATATAATAACGAACTGTAGCTTAAGGTATTATGTCTGATACAAAGGAAGTAATTGAGGTTGAAGGTACCGTTACCGAGACCCTGCCAAACGCGATGTTTAAGGTAGAGCTCGAGAACGGCCATGTTGTGTTAGCCCATATTTCCGGCAAGATGCGCATGCATTACATCAAAATCTTGCCTGGGGATAAGGTGACGCTTGAAATGACGCCTTATGATCTCACCAAAGCCCGCATTACTTACCGGCATAAGTAGAGGAAACCAGATGAAGGTTCGTGCCAGCGTAAAAGCCATGTGCTCCAAGTGTAAGGTCGTCCGCCGGGAGGGCGTGGTTTATGTTATTTGTGACAACCCTAAACACAAGCAGAGGCAGGGCTAATGGCGCGCATTGCCGGGGTCAACATCCCCACCGACAAACGTGTGGAAGTGGCGCTGACTTATATTTACGGTATTGGCACGCCCACCAGCCGGAAAATTTTGGCTAATGCCAAAATTAACTTGGACACACGGGTCAAAAACCTCACTGAAGCCGAAATCAGCAAAATTCGCGAAGAGATCGAAAAACACCATTTGGTAGAAGGTGAGTTGAACCGCAACGTCAGTCAGAATGTTAAGCGCTTGAAGGAAATTCGCTCTTACCGGGGTGCGCGCCACGCCGCCAGTCTGCCCACCCGCGGCCAACGAACTAAAACCAATGCCCGCACTAAGCGCGGCAAAAAAGTCACTGTCGGCAGCGGTCGCAAGAAAGCGGCAGCTAAGACCTAGGAATTATTATGGCTAAAACCACTACCCAACCAGTTAAATCCGCCCCGACTGCGCGCCGCCGCAAGGCTAAGCGCAGCGTGCCGCAGGCTTTGGTCAACGTCCAGGCCAGCTTTAACAACACCATTATCACCATTGCCGACCCCCAGGGCCGGGTGATCAGTTGGAGTAGCGCTGGCGCGGCCGGGTTTAAGGGCTCACGCAAGGGTACGCCTTACGCTGCCGGTGTGGCGGCCGAAAAAGCCGCCGCGGCTGCTAAAGAACATGGCGTAGCCAAGGTGGACGTGGTTGTGCGCGGTATCGGCAGCGGGCGTGAGTCCGCTATTCGTAGCCTGCAGGTGGCCGGTATCGAAGTTACTAGTATTAAAGAAGCCACCGGGATTCCCCATAACGGTTGCCGGCCGCGGAAGGCCAGGAGAGTCTAATGGCACGCGATTTAATGCCAATTTTAAAGCGTTCCCGCCGCGAAAAAACCGCCCTGCATCCCAAGGCTATCAAGGGAATGGCTAAACGCAATTACGGCCCCGGGCAGCACGGACAATCGAGCATGCGCTCCAAGCCCAGTCAGTACGCCATTCAACTGCGCGAAAAACAAAAGGTTAAGCGGTTGTATGGCTTACTAGAGAAGCAATTTGCCAAGCTGGTGACCCGCGCCGCCCGCCAAACCGGTGTGGCCGGCGAAGTGCTGCTGCAGATGCTGGAAATGCGGCTGGACAACGCTGTTTATCGCCTGGGGCTAGCGCCATCCCGCCGGGCCGCCCGCCAACTGGTAAGCCATGGCCATGTCATGCTAAATGGTCACCGGGTCGACATTCCTTCCATTGGGCTCAAAGCCGGCGACGAACTGGCTATTCGCCCCAAAAGCGCCGCCAACGCCTATTTTAAGTCTCTAGAAAAAGACTTGGCGGGCCAGAAACTATCTCTAAGCTGGCTAAGCTTTGATCACAAAAAGCTGGCGGCCAAAGTCACCGGCCTGCCCAGCCCCGACGAAGCCGAACCCGAAATTAACGTGCAATTAATCATTGAGTTTTACTCAAGGTAATAGAAAGGCCAACTGTGCTATACGACATCTCGCTCCCAGAACTTAAAACCATTAAAGCCGAGGGCAATCGCGCTACCTTCGCTATCGAGCCGCTGTATTCCGGCTATGGTATGACCTTGGGCAACTCCCTGCGCCGGGTGATTTTGTCTAGCCTGGGCGGCGCGGCCGTCACGGCCGTTAAAATCGACAACGTCGCCCATGAATTTTCGACCATCGAAGGCATTAAAGAAGATGTGGTTGAGATTATTTTGAATCTGAAAAAGCTGCGCTTTAAAGTTTATAGCGATGAGCCGCAGTTCTTAATTCTATCCAAAACCGGCAAAGGCGAAGTCAAGGCTGGTGATATCAAAACCTCCAGCGACGTTGAGATTGTTAACCCCGACCAGGTACTGGCCACTATCGACAGCGCCAAGGGCAAGCTGGGTATGGAAATTAAGGTCGAAAAAGGCCGCGGCTATGTGCCGGTAGAAAACCGCGAAGGCGAGCGCCTGGAAGTCGGCATGATTGCCGTCGACGCTCTGTATTCGCCGGTCCAGCGTGTGCGCTACAATGTCGAAAACACCCGCGTAGGTCAGGTCACCGACCTCGACAAACTGATTATGGAAATCGAAACCGACGGCACTATTACCCCTGAAGATGCCATTAAGCAGGCTGCCGAGGTATTGGTAAACCATTTCTCCGTCGTAGCTGGCTTAACCGCCCCGGCCGCCGCGGCCGCTGAGGGTGAAGGCGACAGTGATGCCGCCGCCAAAATTATGATTGAAGAAGTAAACTTTTCGCCCCGCACCGCCAATGCTTTGCTGAACAACGACATCAAGAGCATGAAAGACTTATTGGGCCTGACTGATCAGGAATTAAAGGACCTTAAGGGCTTTGGTTCTAAGGCTTACGATGAGGTTAAAGCCAAAATCGAAGAGCTAGGACTAGCCAGTCAGGACACGATTCTGTAATGCATCGTCACAGCTACCGGGGGCGCAAACTATCCCGCCAAACCGACCAACGCCAAGCCTTAATTAAGGGCCTGGCGACGTCCTTGGTGCTGCACGAGCAAATCAAGACTACCCTAGCCAAGGCCAAGGAGGTGGCGCCGTATTTTGAAAAACTGGTAGTGGCGGCTAAGCAGGCTGATTTAGCCGGACGCCGTCACTTGGGCGCTAGGCTCTCGGGCGACAATGCCGTCCAAAAACTGATTCAAGAACTGGCCCCCGGCTGGAAAACCCGCCAGGGCGGCTACACCCGCGTTGTCAAAGCCGGTTTGCGCCGCGGCGATGCCGCACCCATGGCTATTGTGAGCCTGGTGATGCCCGAAAAACCGTCTGCTGCGCCGGTTGAAGCCAAGGCCGAAGCCAAAGTGCCCAAACCGGTCACAAAACCAACTGCCAAGCCTAAAACGAAACCGAAAGCCAAGGTCAAAGCATGAAAACCTACACTGCTAAACCAGCTGAAGTAACTCGCAACTGGCATCTGGTAGACGCCAGCGAACTGGCGCTTGGCCGTTTGAGCACCCAAATCGCTATGCGGCTGATGGGTAAGCACAAGCCCACCTACACTGCCAACATCGATAGTGGTGACTTTGTGGTGGTAATTAATGCCGCCCAACTCAAAATCACCGGCAACAAGCTGACCGGCAAGGTCTACTACCGCCACTCCGGCTACCCCGGCGGCATCAAGCAAGCTACTTTAGCTGAGCAGCTCAAAAAAGACCCCACCAAAATTATTTACGAAGCTGTGCGCGGCATGCTGCCGGCCAACAAACTGCGTGACGACCGCTTGAACCGCCTCAAGATTTACGTCGGCAGCGAGCATGAACACGCGGCCCAAAAGCCGGTTAAGTTGGAATTGGAGCGTTAGCATGGCTGAAACCAAGAATTATCATTACGGTTTGGGCCGTCGCAAAGAAGCGGTGGCGACTGCTCGTCTGTACGACGGCAAAGGCGTGACGCTGGTCAACGATCAGCCGCTAGACACCTACTTTAACAACCTGTCGCTGGTGCAAATCGTTAATGCACCGCTGGTGCTAGCCGGCCAGGACGGTAAAATGCACGCCACTATTAAAACTAGCGGCGGCGGCAAAGCCGGCCAGGCTGATGCAGCCAGTCTGGCGATTGCCCGCGCACTGAAAGTCATGAGCGAAGACCTTAAACCCACCCTGCGCAAAGCTGGCTTACTAACCCGCGACCCGCGCGAAAAAGAACGCAAAAAGCCGGGGCTTAAGAAGGCTCGCAAAGCCAGCCAGTTCAGTAAACGCTAAAAATAGACAAAGTTAAAGCCCCCTAAAATCAGGGGGCTTTGTAGTTTTGTGCTGGGCACCCGTCTCTGCCGTCTGCCGGGAATTGCAGAACCGCTAGGGTTCTTCGCCGGTTTTCGGGAGAGATCTACCTTTGGTTTAACACCGTCAGCCGCAGTTAGCCGGGCCGCTCGCCAAGCTGTCTAAAGCTCATGGGTGTTTTTCTGGGTAGGTGCTCCAGCACTCCCGCCGGGGCGGGAAGTGGTCGTGTCGGGTGAGGCGGCGGGCTTACTGCCCAGGGGCAAATCTGGATCAATAAACTACGCCGCCCTGCACCGACACGTTGGTGAACCGCCGCCGGAGCTCCTCAAAGAACTCTCCACAGCGACGGCTCGTCTTAAAGTCCGGTTGTCAAAACCGTCAAACAGCATACTACGGCTATGCTTATCTGTCAAGCACTTTGGCATGTCACTAGCGTCTAAAGCGTAACCTTTATATAATCAAAGGGTGAGCAACAAAAACCATCGGATCTTATGGAAACTGGTGCTAATCGCCATTGGCCTGGTGATCATCGGTACGATCGGATTTGGGCACTGGGCCCACATCAGTGTGGCCGAAAGCTTTTACGACACCATCATTATTTTACTCACCCACGACGCCCACGACGCTGTTAAATTCGGCGACGCGGCCAGCCGTTATCTGATCATCCTACTAATTGTTTCCAGCTGGGTGTTGATCGCCTATTTGCTTAAGTGGTTTGCCGAATATATGATTGGTATTGGCGATAATGTTCGTAAACGGAAGGTTAAACTGCGCGTGGATAAGCTTAAAGATCATTATATTGTCTGCGGTCTGGGGCGGGTCGGTTCCCAGGTGGCTCGTGAACTTAAAAACGAAGGCGTGCCGTTTGTGGGCGTGGATCGTGACCAAGAGCGAGTGGACGAAGCCGTTAAGCTGGGCTATTTGGCCATTAACGCTGATTCAACTGATGAAGAGGCGCTGAAAGCCGCCGGCATCGATCAGGCCCAAGGGTTAGTGGCCAGTTTAGGCGAAGATTCCCATAATTTATTCGTGGCTTTGGCCGCCCGCTCGCTTCGACCGGATTTATATATTGTTGCCCGTGCCAACCGCCAGGAGAATGAAATTAAGCTTAAGCATGCCGGCGCCGACCGGGTAGCCCTACCATACCAAATCGGCGGCTACCACATGGCATCAATGGTGCTGCGGCCCAACGTGGTGGACTACATGGACATCGTTGGCAATGCCGTGGCTTCCAATAATGACCTGGGCGTGGAGGAAATGCTGGTGGGGGAGGACTCTAAGCTGGCCGGTAAGCACCTGGGCAAAAGCCTGGTGGAGGGCGAAATCGGTGCCACTGTGATTGCCATTAACGGCGCCGACGGTGTCAGCCGCGTCCGTCCCACAGGTAATGAAATTATCTACCCTGGTGATCGGCTGGTGATTCTGGGGGCTAAAAAAGATCTGACGGCGGCGTCCTCACTGATTCGCTGATGAAGCTGCCAGTCGTTTACCAGGATGACGACATCGCCATCGTCGATAAGCCAGCCGGATTGCTGGTACATCCCCCGGTTGGATCCAAAGAGCCAACCTTGGCCGATTTCGCGCGCGGTATCTCAAGCGACGTTGACGCCTTACGCCCCGGCATAGTACACCGGCTCGATCGCGATACGTCAGGTTTAGTCATAATTGCCAAAACCGCGGCCGCCAAGGCCAAACTGCAGCGTTTGTTTAAGCAAAGTAAAATTAAGAAAACCTATTTGGCCTTGGTCGTTGGCCGCCTTGACCCGCCGGCTGCCGTCATTAAGCTGCCGTTAGCCCGCCGCCAAAACTCCCTTAAACGGGCCGTTGATCCGCAGGGCAAACCGGCCGAAACCGCTTATCGCACTCTTGCCAGTTACCCCGGTTACTCCTACCTGGAAGTAACGCCGCGCACCGGCCGCACGCATCAAATCAGGGTTCACCTAGCCAGCCTGCGTCATCCGGTAGTCGGAGACAGGCTGTATGGCCACCAAATGCCAGGGTTGGCGCGGCAATTTTTGCATGCCTCCCGGCTGCAATTTAAGGCTCCCAGCGGCCGGTTGGTGGATGTTGCCAGCCCGTTGTCGCCTGACCTGGCAGATTTTCTCAAGAAATTGCAATCCTAAGGTATAATTGGGCTATGGAGCCTCTGGTACATCCGGCCACCAAACTGCAGTTGGGAGCCATAATCGCTCAATTGGCGGGTAGCTATGTCTTTCACGGTCCCGCAGCGGTTGGCAAGCGTCACAGCGCCATCTGGCTAGCCCAACGGCTAAACTGCGCCAATGGCGTCGGTGGGGATGACTGTGTTAATTGCCGCTTGGTTCGAGCCGGCAACTTTCCAGATTTAGTCACGGTTGCGGCAGAAGAATCGGCCAAAATTACGATTGCCCAAGTGCAGCAGCTGCAACAAGATTTAACCCTTAGTCGTTATCATTCGGCCGGCACTAGGCTGGTAGTGGTGGATGCCAGTGGCGGCATTACCTTGGAAGCGCAGAATTGTTTACTTAAAACCATCGAGGAGCCGCCACCCGCTACCTTGATGATTATCATTACCACCCAAATCGAAAGCCTACTGCCGACGGTGCGATCGCGTTGCTACGGGGTCTACTTCGCGCCTCTGCCGGAAGCCCAAATTAAAGCCTACTTACTGAACGCTAAGCTGTCATCTGAGCAGGAAGGGGCCACTGTAGCCGCACTCAGCGCCGGTGCGGTGGGTTTAGCCGTTCGGCTAGCCAATGAGCCGCATGAGTTGAAAAGCCGCGTAGCGGCAGCTAAATTGGCTCTCGACACGCTTGATCAGAGCCTGTTTGAGCGCTTGGCGGCCGCGCCCGGCCTGTCAGAGCCCAGTTTTAATTTAACAGTGTTTGTGGACCAAGTTGCGGCTTATTTGCGAAATTTGGCTCGGCGGCTGGCTGAACAACCCGGCAAGGCCATGGAGCTTGAGGCTATAGCTCGTAAGTTGGCGGCGGTAGAACGCTACTGGCGCCATCTGGGCGCTAACGTCAACCAGCGGGTGGCGCTGGAAGGTCTACTGCTGGAGCTATAGATGCTGGAAGTTATACTTTTCGCGGTTTTGGTAGCTCTGTACTACCGCAGCCTGGGCCAACTGTCACCTACCCGGGCCGGGGTGGTCAAAGCCGAAAAGACTTCGCCACAACTGGCACAACTATTAGCTAATGCCGAAAAACTGTTTGAGCAAAAAAAATACGTTTCGGCCGAAAAAGCTTTTTTAAACGTGCTCAAGTTTGATCATAAAAACATTCAGGCTTATCGCCGTCTGGGTTCGATTTATTTAGCACAAAAAAACTATGAAGATTCAATCGAATGCCTGCAAATCACCGCCCAGCTGGCACCCTCAGCCGCCAGCTATTACAACCTGGGCCATGCTTTGGCTGAAAACCACAATAACATTAAAGCTATCGCTGCCTATGAAAAGTCGACTATGTTCGAGCCCGCGGCGGTGACCTACACCAGCCTGGCAAAGGCCCATCGGCAAATGAATAATCGAGCTAAAGCGCTACTGGCGCTGGAGCGGGCGGCGGAGTTAGAACCAAACAAAGCCCATCTGGCAGCGCTAGGCGAAGCCTACCTTGAAAATCACGAGCGGGTGAAGGCCGAAGAGACATACGGCAAAATCCTCAAAATCGACCCGACCGATGCCAAAGCCCGCCGTATCGCCGGCAACACCCAAGCAGCTTGAACCATAGGCTTGGCAATGCTAAAATTACGAGGTTATTTGGCCGACCGAGACGAGCCGACGTAGCTCAATTGGCAGAGCAACGGTTTTGTAAACCGTAGGTTGGGGGTT
>CAZHSX010000011.1:16465-20329 GCA_964535275.1 uncultured Candidatus Saccharimonadales bacterium | reverse complement strand
CTTATACCAGGAGCGCAGATCCATGACCGCGTCGACAAGGTCATCCTTGGTGCGTTCATCTACTTCTGCCACTACCCCCTCCTTAGCCGTAGGATAGCGGCAATCATACCGCTACAGGTTAATACTGTCAACCGCTACTGACGGTTTTTGAGCGAGGGTCAGGGCATCCGTAAATGCACTAACTGGAGCAAATAAACGAAAAAGCGATAAAGATCACTGAAAAAACGCTGCAGTACCGGCACCACAATTGGCACCAACACCACTAGCAGTATCAGCATCAGGCCGCCGTGGCGGATCAGGGCAAAGAATGCCACCGCTAGCGCTACCAAAACGGCGATCGTTACCAACCACTGCACCGGCGCCGGGAAAATGCCCAGGAATTGGCTGTAGGTTTGGACCAAAAAGTTATAAAGCCCCATTGCCCGCCCCATATCTTTTCTGCAGTTCGCGCACGATCTTTTCAATCGGAATCATTTCTTGGGCGCCGGTGGTCATGTCACGCAAAATCACGGTTTTATCAAACACTTCTTTTTGGCCGATGATAACAGCATAGGGCACACCCAGCTTGTTGGCTCTGCCCAATTGGGACTGGATACCGTCTTTGTCCACCGCCCCGGCCGCACCAATGCCGCCATCCAGCAGCTGTTCAATCAGCTTAAACGACGCCAACCGCGCCGGCTCACCAAGGCTAGCAACGTAAACCTTCACGGCCTGCGGCGGTTCGATTTTGACCCCTAGCGCGTCTAGTTCCAGGATGATTCGCTCCATCCCCAGGCCAAAACCCACTGCCGGCGTCGATTGGCCACCCAGCAGTTCCACCAGTCCGTCGTAACGACCGCCGCCGCCCAGGGCCGCCTGTGCCCCCTCGCGGGCGCCGTAAAACTCAAAGGCCGTGCGGGTGTAATAATCCAATCCCCGCACCATGAACGGATTTAATTCGTAAGCCACGCCCAGCTCGTCCAAATATTCCAGCACGCCGGTAAAGTGGGTTTGGCAGGCTTTGCACAGGTAATTAAGGATTTGCGGCGCTCCCTCCACCACCGCCCTGCAGCCAGGTTCTTTGCAATCCAGCACCCGCAACGGGTTGGTTTTCAGCCGTTTTTGGCAATCGGCGCATAGCTTAGTGGCATTGTCTTCCAGATATTCCACCAACACTTTGACGTATTTGGGCCGGCAGTTAGCATCGCCTATGGAATTGATCTGAACCGCGGCATTGGTCAGGCCAATGGCATTCAAGAAGCGTTGGGCCAATACGATTACCTGCGCATCCACGCTGGGAGCGGCTTCGCCAACGGCTTCAACCCCGACGGTGTTAAACTGGCGCTGGCGGCCGGCTTGGGGACGATCGTAACGCCACATCGGCCCGCTATAAAAGACTTTGACCGGCTGGGGCCAGCTGCCGCCGCCGTGCTCAATGTAAGCCCGCACCACCCCGGCAGTGCCTTCGGGACGCAAGCTTAGGCTGTCCCCGCCGCGGTCATTAAAGGTATACATTTCCTTAGCCACAATGTCGGTGTCATCGCCGACGCTGCGGGCAAATAACTGTGTTGCTTCCACGGCCGGCGTTTCGATGCCTTGAAAGCCAGCCTCGCCCGCCAGACGCTGAAAAGTCTGGTACAAATAATCATAGCCCGGCCACTGCCCGGGCAGGATATCGTTCATCCCGCGCACACTTTGAAACTTCTGTTTCGCCACTTAACTCCCGAAGATAAAAACTAATCCGACCTTAACAAATTTATTTAATTTCCGCCACCACCAACTGCAGCGACGACTGGCCGTTAAAGTCATTGCGCGCCAATTGAAAACTAATGTCTACCGTTTGCCCGGCCGTTAGGTTGGGGTGCTGCTCGGCCAGGTTAAAAGCGATGGCTGGGAAGATCTGGCCTGCGTGGTCAGTGAAAGTTAGCCGCAGGTGCTTGGCATCGGCCCCCACCCGGCTAACGCTGACAACTTTGGTGCCAGTCAGTCCGAAAATCGGCTGGGGGTTGCCATGGCCAAAAGGCTCCAATTGATTTAAACCTGCCTGCAAGTCCCAATCCAATTGATCAAAGCCGGTCACCTCCAGCTCGGCAGTAGTTAAGGCTGACGGCTCGATGCCGCCGGTTACCTGCCGGTAATGCTGATTCAGCGCTCGCCGCAATGCCGCCAGCTTGGCGGTTTTTAAGGTGTAGCCAGCGGCGTAGCGATGACCGCCATATTTAATTAAATGCGCTTTGGCGGCCGTCAGCGCTTCGACCATGTTGAAATTGCCGGTACTGCGGGCCGAACCCTTAGTGGTTGCCCCCAATATTTGGGCCACCAGCACCGGCCGGCGATAACGCTCCACTAGTTTTGAGGCCACAATGCCGACAATGCCGTGGCTCCAGTTAGTATCGGCTAGCACCAGCACGTCGTCACCCGGGTAGGTACCGGCTTGGGTAATGGCCGAGGCTAAAATCGCGGCTTGGTCGGTTTGGCGTTGGCGGTTCAGCTGGTTCAGCTCGTCAGCAATCTCGCGCGCCCGGGCCGGTTCGGTGGTAGTTAATAGTTCCAAGGCTTTGGCCGCGTGCTCCAGCCGGCCGGCGGCGTTTAACCGCGGCCCCAGCATAAAACCCAGGTTGTAACTTTTAATCTCGGCCAGATCCACGCCAGCGACTTCTGCCAGCGCTACTAACCCCGGCCGGCGAGTTTTAGTTAAAACCTGCAGGCCGTATTTGGCCAACACCCGATTTTCGCCTACCAGCGGCACCACGTCGCAGACCGTGCCCAGCGCCACCAAATCCAGCAGCCACTTTTCTTGTCCAGCCGCCGGTTTGCCCGCCTTTGCCTGCAAGGCTTGGACTAGCTTAAACGCCACCCCCACGCCGGCCAACTCTTTAAACGGATAGGGGTCGTCGGGGCGTTTGGGGTTAATCACCGCCAAGGCGGCTGGAATTTGCGCCGGCACGGCATGGTGGTCGGTAATGATTAAATCCAAATCGTTGGCGCGGGCCCACTCGGCTTCGACAACTGCCGTCACGCCGCAATCGACGCTAATGATTAGGTCGGCGCCGCCGGTCTGCAACTTTTTAAGAGCCTCCAAATTAAGCCCATAGCCTTCTTCAAACCGGTCGGGAATGTAAGCTTCGGCCTGGCCGCCCAACTGGCCCAATGCGTCCAGCATGACGGCGCTGGCGGTTAGCCCATCAATGTCGTAATCACCGTAGATGATGATTTTTTGCTTGGCCGTGATCGCGGCTAGGACCCGTTCGACGGCCGGCTTCATGTCAGTTAATAAAAACGGGTCGTGCAAATGTTGGTCGTAATCCGGACGCAGGTAGGCGTCCAGCTCGGCACCGGCCAAGCCCCGACCTTTTAATAAATCTCCTACCAGTGGATGCAATTCCATGGCCAAAGTATATCAGGTCAAAAGAACGACCCGGGGTCAATGACCCCGGGCCAGCGCGCCGTTAAGCGCGCAAACTTACGACACGGCGGATTCTACTTCGCTTGGCTCATCGGCCAGAGACTGCAGGAGTCCCAGCGCCCGACTTTCGCCGGGAACTACGATGCGCGGTTCCAGACACAGATCCTGCTCGAGCTGCTGGGCCGCCAACTCCCGCCCGTATGTCACCAGGTAGTACCCGGCGATCTCGGTCGGCGCGATGTCTTCACCAACAGCAGGCGGCCAACTTTGGTTGGCCCGTTCCTTCCAAGCTTCGACGTACCACTGCTCTTTCAACCTGTTCACCTCGATAGGGTCGTATGGTGCGTAGAACATTTATACCGGTTCGCAAAATTTTTGGCAAGCAGCCTAGCGGCGGTTGAGAAAGTAGAAATTGGGGTCAGACCGCGGCACAAAACCAATCGGCGGTTCGGGTTGGTAGACGCCCCGCAATCCCGGCC
>CAZHSX010000011.1:12696-16365 GCA_964535275.1 uncultured Candidatus Saccharimonadales bacterium | reverse complement strand
CGCGGCACAAAACCAATCGGCGGTTCGGGTTGGTAGACGCCCCGCAATCCCGGCCGCTTTAGCGGTTCTTCGTCTCGGCTGGTTAACCACCTAATCAACCAGGTAACCATCAGGCGCGTTTCCTAGTTTGACTCTTCAGCACAATGCTTTGCAGTTCGCGGTAAATCACAAACTGCGGGTTGGCAAAGTAAACCCGTGAATTACCCTCTTTGGCGCCCTTTACAAATCCTACCCGCTCCAGTTTTTTGAGCTCGCGTTGGACATTGCCCGGGTCCTCGCGCACCATTTTGGCTAGGCCCCGCACGTGGATGCGAAAGTCTGGATACTTTGTGTATACAGCAATGATTTTGCGTCGGGTTTTAGAGGTAATAAATAAGTCGAGCATGACGGCTGTCGTGCCTTTTTTTAACGTTGTTTTTTACATACCTGTCGAGGGGTTCTGACCTGCAAAAACGTACTTAATATTAGTTTATTACAACGTTATGAAAAGCACAACAGTTTTAACGTTTGGCGCTTTTTAGTTGGTGCTGGTGCCAGCTAACTAGCAGCGGCGAAGCGTTGAAAATCGACGAGTAAGTACCGGATGCAATCCCCACTAACAACGCCAGTACAAAGTTGTGGATGGTAGTGCCGCCGAACAGCAATAGCGCCAACAGGGTTAAAATGACGGTTAACGAAGTGTTAATCGACCGAGCAAAAGTTTCCAAAATACTGTCATTCACAACCTGGTCAAAAGGTTTGTGTTCGCGGCGCAAATTCTCGCGAATGCGGTCAAACACCACAATGGTGTCGTGAACGCTAAAGCCAATGACAGTTAAAACCGCCGTCACGAACAAGGCATCGATTTCAACATTAAAGAATTTGCCCAAGATAGCAAAAACGCCGATCACCACCAGCGCGTCGTGTAACAGCGCGATAATGGCAGCCAAGCCGAAGCTCCAAGACTTAACTGGCGGCGGCATGTTGCGGAACGCGTAGGCAATGTAGAGCACAATGGCAATCGAAGCCACCAACACAGAAAGTAAGGCATTGCGGGTAATGTCGCGGCTGACACTTCCACCTACACTATCGAACTGTACCTTCTGATTGCCCATTGCGGCCAACTGGGATTCAAGGGCTGACTCGTGGTCTCCATTATCCCGAAAACTAATGATAGTTTGCCCACCCGCGACAGTAGTGATACTCGCGTCCTTCAAATTTAAACTATCAGCAAGCGACTTCAGGCGTGCCGGATCCACACTACCGGTAACCTGCAACTGCGAACCACCCGTGAAATCAATTCCTCTCTTCAAGCCTCCCAGCGCCAGGGCAATCATTCCCGGCACAATAATAGCCAGCGAAATGCCGTACCACCAACGCCGATGGGTAATAATATTGAGCTTCATATCGACTCCTCTTTTAGCCCGTACAGCGTCGGCTTAGACCCCAACCGCGTTCGAATTAGTAACCGCAAAAAGGTACGGCTCACCACTACAGCCGTGAACAAACTAATTATTACGCCCAAACCCAGCGTGACGGCAAAACCTTTTATAATCGGGCTGCCGCCACTGAAGTTAAACAAAATCACACAAGTAATCAGCGTCGACACGTTACTATCGCGAATACTGGTCCAGGCACGGTCAAAGCCGGCTTCCACCGCCGCTACAAAGCTTTTGCCGTGGCGCAATTCTTCTTTCATGCGCTCAAGAATTAAAATGTTGGCATCCACCGCCATGCCGATACTCAAGATAAATCCGGCAATGCCGGCCAGGGTCAGCACAATGGCATATGGCGGCATCAGCGTAGATAGTTTGTAAATTGCCAGTGTCAGTACTGTATAAATAGACAAGGCGCCGACCGCCAACAAGCCGGCCAACCGGTAATACACGATCATGAAGATGGCGACTATCCCCAGCCCAATCAAGCCGGCCACCAAACTGCGGGCAATCGATTCGGCCCCAAGGGTTGGACCAATAAACGATTGCTGTATCGGATCACCCAAAGGGACCGGGAGAGCGCCAGAGTTTATTTGTTGCGCAACTTGCTTTGCCTCTTCGACCGCGAAGTTTCCTTGTAACTGCGCTCTTCCGTCAAGGAGGGGCTGTGGTACTCCGGCGGGTCCAAAAACGGGTACGCCGTCGAGGAGAATTGCTATTTTACCACCATCCTGGCTGTCTTTTGTCGTTACTGAAGACCATTTATCAGTGGCCGCCCCGCCCTTCAGCTGCAGATCGACAACCGGCTTTCCGGTTTGATCAAAACTTACACTCGCCTTCCCAACATCATTACCAGAAAGATCAATTGTTGTAATCTGGCCATCTGGCTCTTCATTTAAAAAACTAAGTTGAGCGGCTTTACCAATTAGATTTTTTGCAGCCGCAGGGTCATTTATATTGGGCAACTCAACAATGATTCGGTCGGAACCAAATACTCGTACATTTGCTTCACCAGTACCGGCCGCATTTATTCTTTTCTGTATAACTTTCACTACTCCATCAAGTGCGGTTGCTTGATTAGATTTATCTATTTTGGAAAAGTCAGCCCTATACACAAGTCTCGCGCCCCCCACCAAGTCCAACCCTTTGTTTACCGCCAGATGAGTGTGTTTAAGACCAATGACGCTTAACAATTTGTCCTCGCGCGGGTAAGCCAAAACGGCGCTGACTGCCGCCAGCACCAAAATTAGCCAAAATTTAACCCGAATACTCACTCGCTCTAGTATCTAGTATCTGATAGTCAGTATCAAGTCGTTGGTGCCGGCGGAGTTTCCGGCGTATCGCCCGGTGCAGTCGGTAAATTAATTTCCTTACCAGCCGCCTCTGCTTCGGCTTTGGCTTCGGCAGTTAGTTTGTCGACATTTTCGGTAGCGTATTCCTTGGCAGCCCCTTCAACCCATCCCTGTTGGCGCTTGGTCTGCTCAAGACCCTTTTTCTCCCACTCAGCTCCGGTTCTATTTACTGCTTCTTGGCTTTGCTCAACGTTTTTTTGTTCCTGTTTTGCCCGCTCAACATATTCTTCTGGTTGGTGGTCAACACCCTCAATCATTGATTCCCCAAATTATTCCCTTAAGTTTGCGGCGGTTCCAAAACTTTGTCAAACCTGAAGCCTTCCAGGCTATAATTAAACGGCTATGAAGGCTGGTTATTACAAAGTTTCACCGCTGGCTTACGGCGGCACAGACCGCTGGGAGTTTACTTATTCCAGCGCGGAGTCGTTGCCGGTAGGCCAAATCGTGACGGTGCCGTTTGGGCGCCGCAGTAGCTTGGGTGTGGTGACGGGGCCGGACGAGAAACCTAAATTCAAAACCAAGAGCATAACCGACGTCTATTCCCTATTGCCTATTCCCGATTCCCTCGTACGACTAGCCGAATGGCTGGCACAGTACTACTTGGCTAGCCCCAAAGCCGTGTGGACCACTATGCTGCCACGAGGGTTAAGCAAAACCCGCCGCGTTAAAGCCGCCGACAAGGCTGTGAAATTGCCGGCTATGAACCTGCCCTTAACGCCCGACCAAAAAGCTGCCATTAAGCTAATTCAAACCAGTCCCGACCGCAATTATTTGCTGCACGGCGTCACCGGCAGCGGTAAAACCCAGGTGTACATTGAGCTGGCGCGGACGGCCTTACAAAAGGGCCAATCGGCCATTATCCTAGTACCGGAAATTGCCCTGACGCCGCAAATCATTGCCCG
>CAZHSX010000011.1:0-12596 GCA_964535275.1 uncultured Candidatus Saccharimonadales bacterium | reverse complement strand
TGCGCGACAAAGCCAACTTGGGCACCAGCCGTTATCTATCCAAGCCGTTACTTGATGCCATTCGCGCCACTCTAGATGCCAAACGCCAATCACTGCTGTTCATCAACCGCCGCGGCAGCGCTAGCAGCCAAATTTGCGGCGACTGCGGGCATGTCAGCCTGTGCCCCAACTGCCAATTGCCGCTAACCTTTCACGCCGACCAAGCTAAACTAATCTGCCACACCTGCAACTACCAAGTTACGCCGCCGGCCGTTTGCCCGGATTGTGGCGGCACCAACTTGCGTTTTTTGGGAGTGGGCACCAAGCGGGTGGAAGACGAAATTAAGAAATTTTTTCCAGCTGCCCGGGTGGCCAGGCTGGATAAAGACAGTTTGGTGAACAATTCCGTTGCGCAAATTTATCAAGACTTGGTGGATAGTAAAATCGATATATTAATCGGCACCCAAATGATCGCCAAGGGCCTGGACTTGCCCAATGTCGACACCGTCGGCGTGGTATCGGCCGATACCGCCCTATACCTACCCGATTACACCGCCAGCGAACGCACGTTTCAGCTGACTGCTCAGGTTTCCGGCCGCGCCGGCCGCGGTGATCGCCCGGGGCAAGTCATCATCCAATCCTACACCCCCGAGCACCCTGCCATTACGGCCGCCGCCAGCCACGACTTTTGGCGCTTTATGGACGCCGAGTTGGATCAACGGCAAACCCTGCACTACCCGCCGTTTGTTTATCTGTTAAAACTAACCTTTGCCCACACTAGCGCCGTCAAGGCCCAAGCCGCCGCCCAAAAGTTAGCCGACACGCTCAAAGCCCCCGGCCTGCAAATTGTCGGCCCGGCTCCGGCCTTCCGCGAGCAGGCTGCCAGCAAGTACCATTGGCAGCTGGTGGTTAAATCTCCCAGCCGCCAAAAGCTCATCGACACCGCCAAGTCCGCCGGCACCGGCTGGACCATCGACCTTGACCCGATTAATTTGCTCTAGACTTTACCCTAACCCTCAAACCCTATACCCTAGAGGCATGACCAAATCCGCCTTAATCAAAGTGCCGAATCCGCTCCTGCACCAGAAGTCCCAGCGAATCGGCCACGTCGACGACCAAATTAAAAAACTGGCCAAGCAGATGATTAAAACCACGCTGGATTGGGAGCGCAGCCGAGCCAACGAGTTTGGCGCGGCCTTGGCGGCCGTACAGATTGGCCAACCCTACCGGCTAGTCGTTATCCGCAACAACTTTGAGGACAAAAAGGATAAAACCTTCACTGTTTTTGTTAACCCTGAGATTGTCAAAACCGGGGGCAAGCTGGTTGAAGATGTTGAGGGCTGCCTAAGCGTAGCCAGCATTTACGGCTCCGTGCCGCGTTACTCCAAAGTTAAAGTTAAAGCCCTGGACTTAAACGGCCAGCCATTTCGGGTCACAGCCGAGGGCTTTTTGGCCCGGGTGTTTCAACACGAGATCGACCACACCAATGGTGTGGTGTTTTTGGACCGGGTAAAGGATCCTTCCAAGCTGATGCGATTGGAACCGGACGGCAGTTTTAGCCAGCTAGCCCCAGCGGGGCACGAGTGAAAGACGAACGGGTGGTTTTTTTCGGTACCGGCAGTTTTAGCCTGACGTCACTCAAGTCACTAATTGACTGCAATTACTTGCCCGTGGCTGTAGTCACCAAGCCGGATCAGCTGGTGGGCCGCGGCCAAAAGCTAACGCCGCCGCCAGTCAAAGACCTAGCCAATCAGTATGACATTAAAGTTCTGCAACCCGAAAACCCCGGCCAAATCGTGGCCAAATTGCGAGCCCTCAAGCCCACTTTGGGCGTGGTGGTGGCTTACGGCAAAATGATTCCGCTGGAGGCCCTGAAGCTATTCCCCAAGGGTATTGTTAACATCCATGGGTCACTGCTGCCAAAGTATCGCGGCGCTTCGACCATCGAAGGCGCCATTTTAAATGGGGACAAAGAAGCCGGTGTCACGCTGATGCAAATTAATTCGCAAATGGACCAGGGGCCGATCTACGCCCAGGCCAAGCTGAAATTAACCGGCCGGGAAACTAAACCCGAATTATACGAACAATTGAGTCGGCTCGGCGCCCAACTGCTAGTAGACAAGCTACCGGCCATTGCCAGCGGTACACTCAGGCCCAAGCCACAGGACGACTCCCAAGCCACTTACGTAAAGCTGATTCAAAAGAACGACGGCCGCGTGGATTGGCGCAAACCGGCCGATCAAATCGAACGTGAAATTCGGGCCTACTACGGCTGGCCCGGCAGTACCGCCCGCCGGCTGGCCGGCAAAGAAGTGATCATCACCGCCGCCCACGTGGCCGATACCAAGCCCGATAAAGAGCTAGCCGTAAAGTGCGGCGACGGCCGGTTTTTGGTTATCGATAAGCTTAAACCGGCCGGCAAAATCGAAATGACCGGTCGGGAATTTTTAGCCGGCTACGGCGCTATAGTCCTTTAAGTAAACGGTCGATGTATTCGGCATATTGACCGCCTTCGTCGAGTTTGAAAAATAACTTAGGCACGAACTTGGTGGTGAGAGTTTTGGCCACCGCTCGCTGAGCCTGACCGCGTAAAACCAGAACTTGTTCAAACACCGCCTTTTGCTGGTCAACCGAATCGGCAATAATACCAATCCAGACATTGGCAGTCTTTAAATCGGGAGCCGCATCCACGCGCGTCACCGTTACCCGCTCGGCGTTGGTGGCTAGTCCCTGCCGCAGTTCGGACGCCACTAGCCGCTGAACTAAACTTTCGACTTTTTCAGTGCGTTGCGACATTACAACGTGCGGGCGCGGGTTTCGGTGGTGATAAATTCCAGGCTGTCACCGACGGCGATCGGGGTGGCAGTCTCCACGTTCAAGCCGCACAGCTCACCTTCGTGGACTACCTTGGCCGGCTGCTTTTCTTTTTGCAGACTAGACACCCGTCCCTCGCCGATGATTTCCTTGCCGCGCTTAATCTTTAGATCCAGCTTCGGCTCCACTTTGCCGCTGGTCACTTTACCGCCGCAGACCACGTAAGTTTTAGTAGTCTTAAATACACCCAATATCTCAAGCGTACCCACCGCTGTTTCGATCGCTTCCGGCGTCAGCATTTCACCTAAGACTGTCCGCATGTCACCCAGCAGCTCGTAAATGACTTTGTATAACTGCACCTTCACCAGCTCGCGGGTAGCCAGCTGTTTGACGGTGCTGCTAATAGCGACGTTAAAGCCTAGCACTAAGGCATGCGAAGCTTTGGCCAGGGTAATGTCGGATTCACTAACATCGCCGATGCCAGAGCCAACGATCTTAATGGCCACTTCGTCGTTGCGCAGTTGGGCTAGGCTGTCGGTGAGTGATTCCAATGAGCCCGAAACATCAGCTTTGACCACCACGTTCAACTCTTTGATCTTGCCGGCCGTGATGGCATCTTTCAGCTCATCGACACCGATTTTTTTGACTTTGACCATGCTTTTAACTTGGGTGGCGCGCTTGCTGTCCAAGGCTTTTTGGCGGGCGGCCTGCTCGTTGTCGGCCGCGAAAAATAAATCGCCAAAACTAGGCACTTCTTTAAAACCGGTTACGACTGCCGGCATGCCGGGGTTGGCTCGGTCGATTTTTTTACCCCGCCAATCGCCCAGACTGCGTACCTTGGCATAGGTGCTGCCGGCCACAATAAAATCGCCGGCTTTTAGGACGCCATTTTGCACCAACACCGTGGCCACCGGCCCCTTACCGCTGTCCAAATGGGCTTCCACTACCTGGCCTTCAGCCGGACCATCGGGGCGGGCTTTTAATTCCTGCAGATCGGCGACTAGTAACACTAGGTCCAATAATTGATCAATGTTGGTGCCAGCTTTGGCCGATACGTCAACCATGACGGTTTTGCCGCCCCATTCTTCGGGGTTTAGCCCCATTTCGGCCAGCTCTTGGCGTACCCGTGTGGGATCGGCGCCGGGTTTGTCGATTTTGTTGACGGCGATGACGATTTGCACGCCGGCATCTTGAGCGTATTTAATCGCCTCTTCGGTTTGCGGTTTCACACCGTCGTCGGCCGCCACCACGATAATAGCTACGTCCGTCATCCGGGCACCGTGGGCGCGAATAGCCGCGAAGGCTTCGTGGCCCGGCGTGTCCAGGAAGGTAATCCAGCGGTCCTTGCGCTTAATTTGGTAGGCGCCAATGTGCTGGGTAATGCCGCCAGCTTCCCCGGCCGCGACTTCGGCGCTGCGAATGGCGTCCAGCAGACTGGTTTTACCGTGGTCAACATGACCCATCACTGCCACCACGGGCGGGCGGGCCTCACCGACATCCGCAATCTTATCTGCGACATCGGACTTTGCGGCCGACTCTGGCTCGATGGTTACGCCGAGGTCGGCGCCGATAATGGCAGCCGTATCAAAATCAATGGTTTCGTTAATGCTAGCCATCACTCCATTGCGCATCAGCTCACCAATAACTTTGGCCACCGGCTGATCAATTTTAGTCGCGAACTCCCCGACCGTAATGATCGGCGCGATGGGAACCGCGACCGGCGTGTCAACCTGGGGGTCGGCCACGGCTATTCCCCCTCTTTGGCGGTTGTTTTGGAAGCCTTTTTGGCCTTAGGTTCAGTTTTCGCTTTGGCAGCCTTGGCTGGGGCTTTTAGCGACAGGGACAGCTTGTGAGCCTCGGGCTCAATGGCGATTACTCGAAATTGTTTGGTTTCACCGAGTTTGACCAAATTAGCCGGATCTTCCACGTGTTCGTCTGATAGTTCCGAAACGTGCACCAGGGCTTCGATGGCCGGCGTCACCTGCACAAAGGCGCCGAAAGGCGTAATGCGGGTAATTTTGCCCTCAACCTGATCGCCCACCTTGTACTTGCCGATCTCTTTCAGCCAAGGATCCGGCGTCAATTGCTTCATCGATAGACTTAATTTGTCGCGGTCAATGGCGATAATTTTGGCTGCCACAATGTCGCCAACTTTCACGTATTTGGCCGGCGATTCCACCCGGTCCCAGGCGATTTCGGAAATGTGCACCAAACCTTCAATACCGTCCACGTTCAGGAAAATGCCAAAGTCAACCACGCCGGTCACCAAACCCTTGACCGCATCGCCGACTTTAAGTTTGGCCACCTTGCCTTCCGTGTCTTCGCGTTTGGCAGCTTTTTCGCTCAAAATCAGTTTGTTCTCGCGGCGGTTAATGTCTAGTACCCGCACGTTAAGCGGCTGACCCACCAAGCTGGTAAGCCGGTGCAGGATTTCGTCTTTGTCGGCCCCGGACACACGCGGGTAGTGCTCGGCCGACAGTTGCGATACCGGCAAAAAGCCACGGATACCCTCGGCTTCTACTAATAAGCCGCCTTTGTTGGCATCATAAGCCGTGATAGCGAAAACTTCGCCGCTAGACTGGCGCTGTTCCAATAGTTCCCAGCCCTTTTCCTTAGCCACCTTTTTAAGACTCAAAATCGCGTAGCCTTCGTCAGCTTCCGCATCCAGAACGCTGGCGCTAATGGTGTCGCCGGGTTTGATGTCGCCAGACTGCTCGATTTCTCGGCCTACCACTAGGCCAGTGCCGTGCGGCCCCAAATCCAGCCAGACTTCGTGTTTTTCGGCCGCGATGACGCTGCCTTCCACCACATCACCCACCGCCAGGCCTTTAGTGTCCCGGCCGGCCAGCAACTGTTCCATCGTTATATTTTTATCAGCACTAACTTTACTTGGCACTAAGTGCCTCCTTGGAATAGATTTCACTCAAGCTAGCTGATAAATCAGCTTTTACCTAAATGATTACTACTTACTATACCTGGATTTTTGCCTTGAGTAAAGCCTGATTGGGTCAGTGCCTTAACTGGCGACTAAACGCGGCGCAAAGCGGCGGCCAAACGGCGACGGCTGACTTTTTGAGCTTGGTAGGCGACAGCCACAGCAGCTAGCGGTAAGACTAAGCCCAAACCGGGACCAGTGGCGGGAGTTGTACCTGAAGCCGGGACGGTCGGGGCAGCTGGGCTACTCGAACTGGTAGCTGCAGCGTCACTGCCAGTCGGAGCCGGTGAACTTTGAGCTTGTTTGGATTGATCCAGCCGAATTTGCTTTTGCCGCTGTTGGTTGCCGTATAAAAAGGTTGCTACCACAATCAGAGCAATGACTAAAATGCCGGCGGCGGTTTTTACGTGATCGCGTTTCATCAGTTCTCCTTATTACTCGCCGCCCAGTTAACTTGGTTATACCTCAACCTTATCGGTTTGGCAATAGAAAGGGAAAGGGCGCCGGCAGCTTTAGCCCGAAGGGGCGGCTTTGCCGACTGCCGGCAGTGGTGGGAAAACCGTAGGTTGTCCCACCAGATAAAAAATGAGCCTGATGTTGCCGAGGAATGGACACCGAACGGGCCGAAACCCAAGCAACAGCAGACTCATTTTAAAACGCGATTAGCAGTAGGGGCTTTTGAAGGTACTTGGAACACGAGGAGGTGAGCACTCATATCCCAAACTTTATAAAGCCCCCGCTGCTAATCATCACCCCCGCACGATCGGCCAGTAATGTAACACAATACCCTAATGCCGTCAATGTTTTTAACCTTAAGCTTTATACTTTATACTGTTCGTATGTACATAGGTGTCGACATCGGCGGATCCAAAATTTTAGTGGCCGGTTCAACCGACGGCCGCACCATTGCCGCCAGCCAAAAAATCGCCACCCCGCCTGACGCCAAACAGGGCGTCATGGAAATAATTCACCTAATCGAAGCTGTTGCCGATCGAAGCGACGTGCAGGCTATCGGAGTATCATTCGCCGGGCCAGTTGATCCCAAAAACGGCAAAACCCTGTTGCCTCCGCATATCCACGGTTGGAAAAATTTTGATCTTTTAAGCCCGCTACGATCTCATTTTGGCGTTCCTGTGGCGTTGGAAAATGATGCTCAGCTAGCCGGTTTGGCCGAAGCGCGCTTCGGCAACGGCCAAAATTATCGCTCGGTTCTGTACATTACCATCAGCACCGGGATCGGCACCAGCCTGATTATAGACGACCAAATTTATCACGGCGCCCATAGTTTGGAAGGCGGCCACATTACGCTTGACCCCAACGGCCCCGAATGCGGCTGCGGCGGCCGCGGACATTTTGACGCCATCGTGTCGGGCAGTGCCATTGTTAAACAGTTCGGCCGGCCGGCTAAAGACATTCCTGCCAGTGAAGTTAAGACCTGGGACACCATTGGCAAAAATCTATCAGTTGGCGTTGCCAGTCTAATTACGGCCCTATCGCCTCACATCGTGATTCTGGGAGGCGGTGTTAGCGTTCACTATGACAAGTTTAAAGACCCGCTGCATAAGTACTTGTCCAAGTATCCGCTGCTATATCCCTGTCCGCCGGTTGTTCAAGCTAAATTCGTGGAAACAGCCCCGATCTACGGCGCTTTTAGCCTGGCTCAGCAGTTATAACGCTCGTGCTTGCTATGACGAGCAGCGCGCCTATACTAATTAGTAACTAGAGGGAGCACGCGTGGAATTTAGTAAAGACTGGCCCCAGATTACATTCATCGCCAGCCGTTTCAATATGTATTCTCCGGCCGAACGGGCGGTTTACTACGACTCCAAACGGTCCGACACCAATGCCGGCCGGTTAGGCTTATTGCACGAAATCGGCCACGCCGTGTTAGGACATCAGATTTACAAATATGACATGGAGCTATTGAACTTGGAGATGGACGCCTGGGACTTTGTGCGCGAGCAGGCGCCGCGCTACGGGCTGGCAGTTGATGAAGAGCACATTGCCCGCAGTATTGCTACTTATGATGAGTGGTTAAGTAAACGCGCCACTTGTCCGGATTGCCGTAATTTCAGTTTGCAAAAAGACCGCTCGATCTTTGGCTGTTTTGCCTGCGGCTCCAAATGGCAGGTTAACCGGCGCTTGGACAAACGCGTTAAACGCACCGTCACCGAGCGTTGGGAGCCGATTCACCTGCACCTGCCTGCCTAGCCCAAATCAAAAAATCCCCCGGAGGGGATTTTTTGATTCAAGTTAAGCAGTCTTGCGACGCTTACTGGAACGGCCGCCCCTGGCACCGGCAATCCGGGCCAGTTCCGGGTTTTTGGCAAACCCGCCGCCGCGGCTGATTTTGCCGCCAAGACCACCAATGGTCTCGTAGAAGCTAGCGCCATAGCGCTGCTTGTTGGTTTTAGCGGCCTTGCGACCGCCTGATTTAGTTCCTGCCATGCTAGTAACTCCACTTAGTTGCTATTATTGTGTCAGTTTAGACACATAAACTGCTTCGGTTATTCTGCCAAAAAGCTCAAGTTTGAGTCCTTAATGCTTGGCAAAACCACCACAAGCAGTTTGGTAACGACAATACTAGCATAATTTGCTTATGCTGTCAATGCCTTTTACGGTTGGTGAGGCTGGGTGTTGTCGGCTGGCGCTATCGGTTCGATAGTCTCACCTGGCGCTGACGGTAAAGCCGGCCCCATCGGTGGTTCCGCAGTTATTGGCATAGGGGTCGGCGGCACTAGTGGAGGCTCGGGTGTTGGGGTCGGCGTAGCCAGCTTAGCTGGTGGCGGGGGTCCAGACCGCCGGCGGCGGTACCACCATGCTCCCGCGGCCGCCAATATCACCGCCAGAAGACCGCTGGCAATCCACCACCAATAACTCACACCGGCTGGCGCAACCTTGACCGTAAAACTTTGCGGCGCGGCTGTGCCGGCTTTAAGTTCATCGGCAGTCGGATCATTAACCATAATCGTACTCACCTGCTGTTTGCCGCCCACTGTCACCGCCACCGCTTGATTACCGGGGGTGGCGCTGTCAAAACTAACCTGCCCGTTGGTATCGGTTGTAGCCGTTTGATTATTGGCCACCAGGCTGACCTTAACCCCTTTAACCGGTTTATTGTTAGTGGCGATTAGCACTGTGATCGTGATCGGCATGCCCTTGGTGTTAAAGGTTGCGTCGGTGCCGGTAGCCCCGTTGCCGGCCGCGTCGCTGCTTTTAACCCGAAAATGATAACTAAGGCCGGGTGTTAATAACACGGAACTAACTGTCAGGCTATGGTCCTTGACCAGCCCGTTATCGGTGGCGGCTAAACCGTACTGGGTATCTAAGCCAAACTCGACCACCGAGGTAGCCGGTTCGTCGGTTTGCCAGCTAATTACCGCGCTTTTAAACCCGACATTGGCGACTTTGACATTACTAAGCGCCGGCGCTGTCGTATCAGCCGGCGCCGCCGGAGTGGCGGGATGCGTGGGAATCGGGGTCATAGCGTAATTACCGCCAGTGGTGCCGGTTAAAACATTGGTACTATCGCTGGTGCGTACCACGGCCGAACCGCTGGCAAAAGTAACGGCCGCCGTGCCTGAACTTTGCTTGACTTTAAAGTTTACGGTAGCTACCAGTCGGTCACCGCTGACCGACCCGGTGGTACCGCGGGCAATTTTGACCGACCCACCGCCACCGCTGGTAGGACCCTGGACGTTAAACGCGCTACCGGCATCACTGACACTGACATAATCCAGCTTGTCGGCCGGGTAAGTTAAATTGGCCTGCACGGCATTGACGGCTTCGCTAGTGCTAACCCGCACCGCCACCGCAAAAATACTGCCCTGAGTAACGGTTTTACTGGCGGGCGATAAATACAAGGTGGCACCGGCCGCCCGCACCGGCAATGTTCCAAGACCAAGAGCCATGATCGCGGCGGCTATTAAAATCGACCAAAACTTTCTCACCTCAACCCTCCCATTTTGACAGCAATATACTAAGGTCAAATATATCAACCTGACCGTCGTGATTCAAATCAGCAGCTTTGTCATTTGTTCCCCATTTTTTCAGCAAGGCGCTGAGGTCAAAGATATTCACCCGCCCGTCGCCGTTAATGTCTCCGGGTTTAACTACCGCTGGCGGCGGTGTGGTGTTCTGGATAATCACCGCCAGCGCGGCGTCGGTGTGGTTGCCAGCCGCGTCGAAGGCGGTGGCTTTGAACGAGTGGGCGCCGTTGGTGATAGTGGCAGTATCTAAGTTGAATTCATAGGGTGCGGTGGTTAGTGTGGCCAGAGGATTGCCATCCAAACCCAAGTCGACCCTGGTGACGCCCACATTGTCGGCGGCGGTAATTTGCAACTTCACCGCCCCGGTCAGGGTGGCATTGGCGGCCGGGGCCGTAAAGGCCACGGTTGGCGGAATAGTATCAACCGGGGGAGGTGGCGGCGGGGGCGGGGCGGTATAAGGACTTTCGATCGCGCCTAAGTCCGGCGCCGCGCCCTTGTACCCATCAGTAATGTTGGCCAGCACCACACCCTTGTCGATGGCTTGAGCCGTTGAACGCAGATGCAGATCAAGTCCGACTGGCAAGGGAGTATTGATGGTCGAGGGCGGCCCGGCTTTAACAAACACGTTGTAATCCAGGTTTAAGCCGTGGGTTTCGTAGCCGATCTTTTTGGTAAAATCGGCCAAAGTTTTAAATGTCACCTCAGCGGGTTTGGGATGATCGCTTGGGTATTGCCACAAGATTTGGCGGGCGGGATTAGGGGTGACATCAGCCCGATAGCCGTTGTAATCCAGTTGGGTAGTGGCCGGGGTTTCGGTCCCCGCCCAAATGTAGCCGTCATTATTACCGTCCACGCCTAAAAACAGGTTATTTTTAATCTGAGCATTACTCCAACCCTTGCTAGCCAAAAAGCCGCGTTTACCAATAAAAGTGTTGTTAAAAATCAGCAAGCCGGTGGGGTTTTGGTCCAGTTTTAACCCTTGGCGATTGTCATTGTAAACGCGGTTGCGGTAAATGTAGGCCGGGCCGGCAAAAATTGGCTGGGTGCTAATGGCGTCAAAAACGTTATAAATAAAGTTGTTATAAAAGCGGATGTTGTGCAAGCCGTAATCCAACTCAGAGCCGTCATCAATCATTTCACTTATGGTGTTGCCGTAAAAATCGTTGGCAACGTTTTCGGTCGCCGGATTGCCGGTCGGTTTGCCGCCGTACAAATCCGGCCCGTCCCAGAATTTGTTGATGATGTTGCCGGTGACCACGTGGCCTTGACCGGCCAGCCAGATTGCATGGGTGCCTTCGGCGCTATCTTTGCGATTGTTCCAATCCTTGACCCGACCGGTGATAGTGTTGCCGGCAATGTAACTGTTGCGACAAACCCGTGAGATACAGAAAATGCCAAAGCCGGTATCTGATAGTTTGGAATTGCGGACAACCAGTCCGATTGTACCGGCTGAACCCTCACCGGCCGATATCAGGAAATCACTGCCCTTCATGGTTAGGTTCTGGAAGTAGGTGTAGTTTGCTTGGTTTAAAACAAAAAGTTTATTGAAATTATCGCCGTCAAACACGGTGACACCATCGCCAGCGCCTTGAATAACAATCGGCCGAGCCAGCGTTCCCTTTTTATTCAGCACAAAATTACCACCCTTATAGGTACCGGCATGAACATTAATGATGTCGCCCGGCTTGGCGGCGGCGTAGGCGGCTTTGAACTCGTCAACCGTGTGCACTTCCCGTTTAGTGCCGCCGGTGAAGACCTCGGGAACAGCCCGAGTGGCTAAGGTTGGGCTTTGAACCTGGATCCAGCCCGGTCGATCCGGGTCGGTCATGGTTAATTTGACCTCGTAGGTTTTGCCCGGTTGTAGGTTTAACACGCTGCCGGCAAAGCGGTTGGGTGCTAGGAAGGCATCTTTGCCGGTCGAGCCGACTTTTTCACCGTTACTGCGCAGTAGCGGCTGGGCGGCCAGCCAAGTCGTGGCCCCCTTTAACCGATACTGGACGTCAACCGCCGCGTTGCGGTTAGCATCACCGGTAACGTCCCACTCAAACCCCAAAGCCTCCAGCGTCGCCGGTTCCACCCGAAATGCACCGGGAGTCACCTGTGGGCCGGCGGCGCGGGAAATTAAAATAATGACCGCCCCAATGACGGCCAAGGCCGCGGCGGCGGCTAAACCTTGATACAAGCTTAAACGTGGCGGGCGCAATAAATTAGCTCTCCCCTTAACTGCCATGCTTAGAGCTTATGCTTATCTGAAAAGATCGTCAAATTTATACTTGAAACAGCAAAAAGCGGATCGTGAGAACCGCTTTTTGCATAGTCCGGCACCGTGCTACTTTCCCCTTACGAGTATCATCGCCGCTGAAGTGCTTAACTGCTGTGTTCGGGATGGGAACAGGTGTGGCCACTTCGCCAAAAGCACCGGTCCCAGCCTACTATGTATAGAGAGCTCGGACCGGAGCTCCGTAGAGCTTCGGTTAAGTAAAAAGGGCATGAATGCACCGCTTGCGCTGGTTGCACTCACAAATTGCTAGTCAAATTTACTTCGACTATCGGCACGAATGCCGGCAGACGAAGTCAGTAAAAAAATCGATCGACCGATTAGTACGCCTCAGCTGAACGCATTACTGCGCTTACACTTGGCGCCTATCAACCACGTAGTCTACATGGGGTCTAAAAGGGAAATCTAATCTTGGGGCCGGCTTCGCGCTTATATGCTTTCAGCGCTTATCCGTTCCGAACGTAGCTACCCGGCAATGCCCTTGGCAGAACAACCGGTACACCAGAGGTTCGTTCACTCCGGTCCTCTCGTACTAGGAGTCACTCCCCGCAAATTTCCTTACGCCCACACCAGATAGGGACCGAACTGTCTCACGACGTTC
>CAZHSX010000010.1:6534-21703 GCA_964535275.1 uncultured Candidatus Saccharimonadales bacterium | reverse complement strand
TGGGCGGTTAAGTATTTCCAAGCCTCACTAGCCAAAAATGCCAAGGCGCTAGATTACCTAAAAGGCCGCGGCTTGACCGGTCAAACCGTCAAAGACTTCCAAATCGGCTATGCGCCTGACAGCTGGGAAGGGCTAGTGAATTTATTAAAGAAAAAAGGCTTTACGGACGATGAGCTGATTAAGGCGGGGCTGGCGGGCCGGGCACGATCGGTGTTCGACATGTTCCGTGGCCGAATGATGCTGCCAATTGCCGATGCGTCCGGAGTGGTAATTGGCTTTACCGGGCGGGTGCTAGACGGCGGCGAGCCCAAGTACTTAAACACCCCCCAAACCGTGCTATACGACAAAAGCCGGGCTATTTACGGGTTAAACTTAGCGCGCGAGGGCATCCGCGCCGCCAACGAAGTGATTTTGGTGGAGGGCAATTTGGATGTGGTGGCCAGCCATCAAGCCGGGGTGACCAACGTGGTAGCAGCCAGCGGCACGGCACTCACTAGCGATCAATTGCGCGCACTGGGCAAGCTGACCCCCAATATTAAGCTGGCATTTGATCAAGACAAAGCCGGGCTGAACGCCACCGAGCGGGCAATTGAGCTGGGGCAAAACCTCGGGCTGTCGCTGAAAATGATTACCATTAGCGACGCCAAAGACCCCGACGAGCTGATTAAAAAAGATCCCAAACTGTGGACCCAGGCGATCGCCCAGGCCCAATACATCGTCGATTATTTGTTTGAGCGATTTGAGCATGAATTTGATCTGTCTAGCGGCATGGGTAAGCGCCTGTACAGCGATCGCCTAACCGCTAACATTAAACGCCTGGCCGATCCGGTGGAGCAAGACCACTACATTAAGCTTTTGGCTGAAAAAACGGGCTCCGATCCAGAATCGGTGCGCAAAAAAGTAGAACAAAAAGCCGAGGCCAAAACTACGGCGGCCGAAACCCCGGCTGACCCTCAAGCCGCGCCGATTCACGACGCCCAATACTTAATCGAACAGCAGCTGCTAGCCCTGGCGGTGGTGAATCCGGAACTGCGGGCCAGCCTGGCTGAACTCAAGCCGGCCGACTTTAGCGACGACCAGCATCGGCAAATCCTCAAAGCCCTGACCAAGGACCCCCAGGCTCGCCCCACGCCCGAAGCCTTGTCAAAGCAATTGCCTGAAGCGGCTGATTATGTTAAAATCCTGGCGTTACGGGGCGAGGAGCAATACGCTGAGCTCGTCCCCGCAGACCGCAGTTTTGAAGCTTTCAAACTGACCAGACGGCTGCAAACCGAAGCTAGTAAAAAAGCCAAATTATCATTGTCCGAACAGTTGCGTCAGGCCGAGGCGGCCAAAGACCCCGCCCAGGTCCAGGCGTTGCTTGCCCAATACCAAGCATTAGTTAAAGCGGAGGAAACTCTTGGCTAAAAAGAAGTTGCCTGCTCCAGTACCAGCCCCCGGTACGCCGGAGGAAGAAAAATCTGATTACACACCCGAAGTTGTGCGGCTCCTAGCCAAAGGCAAGGAGCAGGGTTTTGTAACCCAACAAGAAATCGCGGCCGCCGTGCCTGATGCCGAAGAAAACCTGGAAGAACTCGATGAATTATATGCCGCGCTACTAGAGCAAGGCATTGAAATTACCGATCAAAAAGAACGCCTAATTTGGGCCGAGGGCGACGAAGAAGAAGCCGACAAGCCCGAAGCCTTAAACGATGACTACATTAATGACATCGCCGACGACAGCGTCCGGCTGTATTTGCGTGAAATCGGCAAAATCCCGCTGTTAAAGGCCGAAGAAGAAGTGGCATTGGCCAAAAAAATTGAGGCCGGCGACAAAGGTGCCAAAGACGCCATGGCCGAAGCCAACATGCGGCTGGTGGTCAGCATTGCCAAAAAATACATTGGCCGCGGTTTGGATCTATTGGACCTAATTCAAGAAGGCAACACCGGCCTGCTGCGGGCGGTGGAAAAATTTGATTACAAGAAGGGCTACAAGTTCAGTACTTATGCCACTTGGTGGATTCGTCAGGCTATTACCCGCGCCATTGCCGACCAAGCCCGGACCATTCGTATCCCGGTGCATATGGTGGAAACCATCAACAAGCTGATCCGCACCCAGCGCCGCCTGGTGCAGGAGCTGGGTCGTGAACCCTTACCCGAAGAAATCGCGGCCGAAATGGAAATGGACGTCGACAAGGTCAATCACATTATCAAAATCAAGCAGGACATTGTGAGTCTGGAAGCGCCGGTAGGTGAGGAAGAAGACAGCCGCTTGGGCGACTTTATTGAAGACGAAGATGCCAAAACGCCGGAAGAAAATGCGACCTACCAGTTGCTAAAGGAGCACGTCAACTCGGTATTGGGCTTGCTAACTCCGCGCGAACAAAAGATTTTGCGCATGCGCTTCGGCCTGGAAGACGGCCGCAGTCACACCCTGGAAGAAGTAGGGCAGGAGTTTGGGGTGACTCGCGAACGCATCCGCCAGATCGAGGCTAAAGCCTTGGCCAAACTGCGCAAACACCGCGAAAGCAAAAAACTGCGCGACTACCTGCGTTAATTGTCAGAAATGTTAATCAAAAATAGGCAATAATTGGCTTGACGAAGCCATATTTGTCGTGTAAATTGTCCGAGGCAGCCGGGTAGACTATAGGAAAGAGGGTGATGCCCAAGGGCCAAAGGGGTTTGCGCTTAATCTTTGGGATTAGGCGAGGATTCCGCAGCACTTAGCCAGTGCCGCGAGCGTGTGGGCGAACTTCAAGACCCAACGTTCACGAACAGAAAGGAGCTCCGCCATGATAGCTGCATGGCGTCTCAAGGGCCGGCTGGCAGCCACGCTGCTAGTTGCGGCCGCAGTAGTTGGAACACCGGCATACCAAGGGGGTGCGCCGGTAGCCCAAAACTCTGTCCTGACCCCAGCTGTGGTCACGTTTGGCCAGAGCCTATTTGGGGCAGAGCCTGGACATTTCACCGCCGATGGCGGGATAGAATCAACCGTCCGGGTACCACGTGTGGCTGTAAGAACCAGTCGCAGCCGCGTGTGGGAATTAGATACGATCAGGCTGGTTGGCAGTAAGCGGGGGTGCTGGAGCTGCAAGTGCACGCAATATAAGCACTTGAGCCAGCATTCCAGCCGAGCCAAGATCCAAGCCGTTGCCAAGTGCTTGGTGTCGTCGCGCTGGAGTTCATCGCAGTGGGCACCGCTGAAGAAAATGTGGACGAATGAGTCCCATTTCAACCCAGCGGCTCGCAACCGAAGCTCCGGCGCCTGCGGCATACCCCAAGCCCACCCATGCTACAAGATCAAAGACAAATCGGTGTGGGGACAGATCCGGTGGGGCTTAGGCTATATTTCGGGGGGCTACAATTCCCCGCAGCAAGCCTGGCAACACTGGCAACGGTGCCATTCGTATTAGAGCCTGAAGGAAAGAGCCTTCGGGCTCTTTCCTTTTTGTAGCGTTTGTGGTATAAAAGTAATCCACCGAGCAAAGGGGTCGGTATGAAGTGCAAGTATAAGACTTGCCGCCGGCGTTCCAGAGCCCGCGGTTATTGTTTTGCTCATTACAAGCAGTGGCGTTCGGGCAAGCGGCTTAAACCCTTGCGGCTGCGTCAGCCGGGTCGCCGCTGCAAGTACCGCGGATGTAAAGAACCGTACCATGCCAGCGGTTACTGCCGTCGGCATTACAAACAGTGGATCTCGGGCTATCCGATGCATCCGCTGGGCGAACTATTGCCCAAGCGCTTGCCGTTTTGCACCTTCTTCGGGTGCAAAAACAAGCATCATGGTAATGGGCTTTGCTCCGGCCATAATCTACAGCGCTGGAACGGCCAGCCGCTTCGACCTTTACGCCCACGACGTCGTCAGGTGGCATGAGTCTCCGAGGAACGCCTCGGAGACTCATTATTTTTCAGGTATAATTAGGGCATTGTGAGTCGAGAGAAATTAGTTTTAATTGATGGCAACTCGGTCTTCCATCGCGGCTATCACGCCTTGCCCGGCCTGACCAACAGCCAGGGCGTACCCACCAGCGGCATTTACGGCTTTGCCACCATGACTATTAAAATGCTGGCGGATCTTAAGCCAGATTACGTGATTGTAGCCTGGGATAAGGCCAAAACCAGTATTCGCAGCCGGGTCAAAATGTATGCCGATTACAAAGCTACCCGTAAAACCCAGCCGGATGATTTTTATTCACAAATTCCACTGGTGCAGGAATACGTGGCGGCTATGGGTTGGCCGCTGCTGGAACTAGACGATTACGAGGCCGACGACATCATCGGCACCCTGGCGCGGACGGCGGAAAAGCAAGGGCTGGAAACCATTATTACCACTGGCGACATGGACGCCTTGCAGCTGGTGGATGAGCACACCAAAGTGTATGCCAGTCGCCGCGGACTGACCGACGTGGTTATTTACGACCTGGCGGCGATTAAGGAAAAATATGGCCTGACGCCGGAACAGTTTTTGGATTACAAAGCCTTAAAGGGCGACGCGTCCGACAACATTCCCGGCGTCAAAGGCATCGGCGAAAAAACGGCCCTAGATTTACTGCACCAATACGGCTCGCTGGACGGCGTTTACAAGCATATGGATGAGGTCAAAGGTGCCGTGCGTGACAAGCTGGAGGTCGGCGAAAAGATGGCGCATTTAAGCAAACAGCTGGCCACAATTATGTGCGATGCGCCGGTGAAACTGGAGCTGGACCAGGCCAAAACCGGCCGCATCGACCGCCAGCGGGTGCACAAACTTTTGCGCGAGTTGGACTTTAAAAGTTTGCTGGCTAAACTTCCTGGCGATAAGGGGTCAGTGATACCAGCCGGGGAGCCGAGTTTGTTTGACGACGACCTGGCCAAAGCCAAAGAGCGCAAACATTTGGAACACGTTAAATACCATACGGTCGATACAGTCGCCAGCCTCGAGTCGCTAGTCAAAAGTCTTAAGTCGCAAAAGATGATCGCTTTTGATACCGAAACCGACAGTCTGGACGTATTAACCACCAACTTGGTGGGCATGAGCTTTAGTTATAAAGAAGCCGAGGCCTACTACGTGCCGGTGGGGCACAAAAGCGGGGAGCAGCTGCCGTTAGACGACGTCATTGCCGCGCTCAAGCCAGTGTTAGAAGACGCCAAGGTCGGCAAAACCGGCCACAATCTTAAGTTTGATTATCAGGTGATGCGCCGCTACGATGTCACAGTGTCGCCGATTAGCTTCGATACCATGATCGGCGCCTTTATCGTCAACCCATTGGCTCGCACCCAAAGCCTGGACGATCTGGCGTACCGCGAGCTAGGGATCGAAATGATCCCGATTACCGAGCTGATTGGCAGCGGCAAAAACCAAATCACCATGGCTGACGTGCCGATTGAACAGGCTGCCCAATACGCCGCCGAGGACGCCGACATTGCCTGGCGCTTGTACCAAAAGCTAGAGCCAGCGGTGCGCAAAGATTATCAAAAATTGGTGTCTGGAATTGAATGGCCGATTATTCCCGTGCTGGCCGAAATGGAGTTGACCGGCGTGGCCATGGACGTAGATTTTCTGAAGCAATTTAATAAAGAAATCAGCCAAAGAATCTTAAAGCTAGAGGCTGAAATCTGGAAAGAAGCGGGCGAACAGTTCAATATCAATGCTCCGGCGCAACTGTCCAAAATTCTGTTTGATAAGTTGGGATTGACGGCCCCGGGAGCAAAAAAGGGCAAAACCGGTGCGTTATCGACAGCCGCCAAAGAGCTGGAAAAAATGCGCGGCCTGCACCCGATTGTGGAACAAATCTTTGAATACCGCGAGCTAACCAAGCTCAAAACCACTTATGTTGATGCCCTGCCGGTACTGGTGGCGGGTGACGGGCGGGTGCACACCAGCTTTAGCCAAACCGTGGCCCAAACCGGCCGATTGTCTTCGTTTAATCCTAATCTGCAAAACATCCCCGTGCGTACCGAGCTGGGACGCAAAATTCGCCAGGCCTTCGCGGCGCCCAAAGGCCGGGTGTTGGTAGGCGCCGACTATTCACAAATTGAGCTGCGGGTGGTGGCGGCGTTAAGTAAAGACGAAGCTATGATCAAGGCCTTTAAAGCCGGCGTCGACATTCACCAGCAAACGGCCGCCGAGCTGTATGGCGTGCCGCTGGATAAAGTCACCAAAGACCAGCGTTATGCTGTTAAGGCCGTTAACTTCGGCGTGCTCTACGGCATGGGGCCGCACGCTCTGGCCCAATCGACCGGCATGACCTTTGAACAGGCCAGTGATTTTATTAAGCGTTATTACGAGCTGCGGCCAAAACTCAAGGCTTACATCGAGAAAGTTAAGGCCGAGGCGCGCAAAAATGAGTATGTAGAAACTTTATTTGGCCGCCGGCGGCCCTGCGGTGAGATTAATTCCAACAACCACATGATTGCCAGCGCCGCCGAACGCATGGCCGTAAACGTACCCATCCAAGGCACCGCTGCCGACATTATTAAGCTGGCGATGGTTAAATTGGCGCCCGAGTTCGACGCATCGACCAAGTTGCTGCTGCAAATCCACGACGAATTGATTGTGGAAACCGACGCCAAGCGCGGCGAGGTGGTGGCCAAGTTGATGAAAAAAGTCATGGAAGACGCCTACGACCTGGGCGTTCCCATCGCCGTCGAAACCGCCATCGGTAAAAACTGGGGTGAGTTGAAGTGAAAATCGCTTCGGCCGTTATTAAAAAAGATGGCAAGTTCCTAATTGGCAAGAGATCGGCCGAGAAAGAATTCGCACCCGGCCAGTGGGAGTTTATTTCCGGATTTATCGAACGCAATGAACCTCCGGAAGAAACAATTAAGCGTGAGATCCAAGAAGAAATTGGCTGTGGAGTAAAAAGTATCAAGCCTTTACCTCCATACGAAACGACCGATCAAGATGGGAAGTGGGAGATTAGCCCGTTTCTGGTCGATCTCGATGCGGAGCCTAAACTCGGGCCGGACCACTCAGAACTTAAATGGGTCAGTTGGGGCGTCCTCAAAGATTACCCAGAGCTTTTATACGATGTTAAATTGTTGGGAGAGCTAAAGTAGCTAGCTGCCCAGCCAGGCCGGCAATGCTACAATAACTTAGTCGTAGCTTCACAATTCGGGTGAGGGAGAGAGCATGGAAAAGCGGTTCGATCCTGTTAGTTTTACCGTTCTGAACCTGCTGAAGATCGGCGGCGTCATGGGTTTGGTCGTTGCTGCTCCCGGTGCATCAGCCAAGGTCTGGATCTTGGCCGGCGCTCTGTGGTTCGTGACCGGGTTGGGCGTGACGGTTGGGTACCATCGCATGGAGACGCATGGCGGGTTCAAGACCTACGCTTTTGTGAAGTGGGTCTTGTTCTTTCTGGGTGCCATGACGCTGCAAGGCAAGGTGCGGGGATGGGTGCTAACCCATCGGGCGCACCATAAGTACCAGGACCAGCCTGGCTTGGATCCGCACTCACCGCGCGAGTACAAGAACCGGCTGAAAGGCTTGGCCTGGGCGCACGAGGGCTGGCTGTGGTATAAGTACAAGCCTCCAAGCGATCAAAGTAGCGTTAAGTTGGACCAGGACGGGGCTGTAATGTGGTTTGAGCGGTATTACTTCGTGCCCGTTGTTACCAGCTTCCTTCTGCCGCTACTTGTGGCAGGTTGGAATGGCCTGTGGATCGCCGGACTGGTGCGAATCGTTTTTGGCCTCAATATCACTTGGGGTGTGAATTCGGTTTGTCACTGGATCGGCACAAAGGCGAAAGATTCGGCTGGCAATGTCGACGAAGATCCGTTATTGGTCGACGATAGCCGCAACAACTGGTTGTGGGCGTTCTTGTCTTGGGGCGAAGGCTGGCACGCCAATCATCACCGTTGGCCAACCTGGGCCTATCATGGCTGGCATTGGTGGCAGATCGATACCAGCAAGTGGTGCATTCGCTCTATGGAGCTTCTGCACTTGGCCTGGAAGGTGAAGAAGCCGCACCAGTACTACAATAAACCGGCGATGCAGCCGGCATAACCTTAGAGGGGCTCGAAAATCGAGCCCCTCTTTCTTTTGGGCTATAATGATCTGACCATGCCAGAACTGCCAGAAGTGGAGACAATTAAAAGGGGACTGGACGAACTGCTGGTGGGGCAGACGATTAAGGCTGTCGACGCGGCCTGGGCCAAAAGTATGCCGGATGCCCAAAAAGCCATCGGTCACACGATTAAGAGCCTGGACCGCCGCGGCAAGGTTTTAATTGTGCACCTGGACCGCGAGATGTCGCTGTTATTCCATCTTAAAATGACGGGTCAGTTAGTGTTTGTGGAAAAATCCGGTGATCGGTTTGCCGGCGGACATCCGACCCAAAGTATGGAGGCCAAACTACCGGACAAATCAACGCGGGTAACATTTAGCTTCCAATCTGGGGATCGGCTGTTTTTTAACGATCAGCGCAAGTTCGGCTGGATCAAATTAGTACCGGCCGCGCATGTGAATTTGGATAAATTGCTTGTGCGTATGGGGCCGGAACCGTTAAGTGCTGAATTTACGCTCAAAGTTTTTGCGCAAAAAGTGGCTAAATCGCGGGCGCCGATTAAAGCTATTATCCTCGACCAGTCGACCGTATCAGGAGTGGGCAACATCTACGCCGACGAAAGCCTGCACTTGGCCAAGATTCACCCTAAGCGATTAGGTACGAGCCTAAAGCCAGCCGAAGTCGAGCGCTTATACGAGGCGATTAAAACCATTATCAAAGAGGGCATTAAACACGGCGGCACCAGTTTTACGCATTACGTGAATGCCCTGGGCAAGCAGGGTGATTATCTAAAAGTGGCGCGCGTCTTTCGCAAAGACGGCCAGCCCTGCCCGGTTTGCGGCACAACGATCGAAAAAATTCGCGTCGGCGGCCGCGGTACCCATTATTGTCCTAAGTGTCAGGTGCTGCCATGATTTTCTTTTTTTACGGTCCCAACACTTATGCCAGCCGGCGCAAGCTTCAGCAAATGGTGGCAACTTACCGCCAAAAAACCGGCGGCAATCTGGGATTGGAACGGATTGACGGCGCCCAAACCACTGCCCGTCAGCTAACTTCGATGCTGCAGGCTACGCCATTTTTGGCCAGCAGCCGCCTGGTAATTATCGAAGGCCTGGCTGGCAACAAGCCAGCGGCCGAGGCGGCCGTTAAACTGTTGCCGCACATTCCCGACACGACGGTGGCCGTGTTTTACGAGGGCGAAGCCGACCAACGGACGGTGTTCTTTAAAGCCATGACTGCCGATGCCAAAGTCAAAGCCATTAAATTTGAGCTGTTAAACCCGTCCCAGCTGCACACTTGGATTCGCCGTGAGGTCGAAAAGCTGGGTGGCAGCATCGAGCGGCCGGCGCTGGCCTTGCTGTTGGACCGGGCGGGCGAGGATCAGTGGCGGCTGGAGCAGGAAGTCACCAAGCTGATTAATTACGACCCGGCTATTACTGTCCAAACGATCGAAAAATTAGTGGCGGACAGTCAAACCCAGGACATTTTTGACTTGGTCGAAGCCATCGCGGTGCAGAACCTTAAACGGTCGCTGGCGATTTTTCACAATCTTGTGTCGGATCAAACCAACGAAATCTACATCCTGTCGATGATTATTTGGCAGCTGCGGAATCTGTTACTAGCCAAAACGGCCGGGGCCATGACCCCGCCGGAGCTAGCCAAGCGGGCCGGCATGTCGCCTTACGTGGCCCAAAAAGTGCTGGCCAAACAGCGGGCGTTTGAAGAAACTACGCTAAAACGCGCTTTCTTGGAGGCAGTGGAAACGGATTATGCAATAAAAAGCGGCCAGGGTGAGGCCGAACAGCTGGTGGAACATTTAATTTACCGGTTAGCGACGGCTTAGCCGCGCTCGATCTTGGCCAGCAATGATTCCAATTCGCTAATCAGCCCGGCGGCCTTGGCCAGTTCGGCTCGGGCTAACCATAGATCGCCAGGGGTGGTGGCGTAATCGCGCAATAACTTAACGTGTTGGGATAATTGCTGGGAAAGTTCGTGCAGGTCGGCCAGATTATGGTCGGTGGCCGAGCGCTTCACTTTTTAGCGACAGGTTTCTTAGCAGCCGGCTTTTTGGCGGCTGGTTTCGGGGTTTTCGATCCAACCAGTTTGGCCAGTTGCGACTTGCGGCGGGCAGCGGTGTTTTTGTGCAGGTAACCCTTTTTAACCGCGCGGTCGATTTCGGAATAGGCGGCAGCCAGAGCTTTGGCGGCGTCTTTGCCGGCAGCCACAGTAGCAGTCACGGCCTTGGTGTCCTTGTGGACGGCCGTTTTGATGGTGAGGTTGCGGGCCCGGCGCTTTTTGGCCTGGCGATCGCGTTTAATGGCAGATTTAATGATTGGCATAACTCGCAAAGTGTAGCGGATTTCAGATGGAGTGTAAAGAGGGGAATAAGCATAAAAACTATTGACATAACGTCAGGTTTGTGGTAATCTTATTCGCGACATCGGGCGGATTGCCCATGTGGCGAGGGGGAGAAATTGAAAGGATTGTTAGTTTTGCTGGTACTTGTACCAGTGACAGGCTTGATGGTGAAGAGCATGCTGTATTGGATCGGCCGCGAAACACCAACGCCAGTTCGCATTCCCGCGAAGTGGTAGATGGAGGAGAGATGTCGGAGAACAAGATCTCCGCGGACATTCCGGGTTACGACGCGAAATGCCAAAGGTTATTTGACCTGGCCGTCGAAGCCCAGCAGGGAGTTGACCGTGCCATTGCAGTCGGCGATTCAACCCGGCGCACTGCCTGTCTAGGCGAAAAACTCTTGCTAGCACAGCTTCTGCAGGAGTGGTATCCGCTTCCGCAATTGGCCTGGCTCGAGTTGATACGAAAGGCCACAGTCCCAAGCAGCACCCCGCATTAGTTGGGGTGCTGCCCCAACCCGAGATTTTGATCCTTTCAAAGTTTCAGGCTGGGAAATTCCCAGAATTGAAAATCGAGGTGAACAGTGACTGCCATAGCCAAAGCGCTAGGCGACGCTGCCAATGAAGTCGAGGAGTCGGGTATTGTGATACCGCTGACGCCCAACGATCTTGGCATCGAAGACGGTCGGTTTGAGTGGACTGCACTCGAGAAAGATGCTATACGCAACCTCATCAGACCGCCGGGTTGCAATGATATCTTCGCGCTCAACCCAAAAGAGCAGACGATCGAACTGCAGTTCGGCGAAGGTGTGGCGATCTATGCCCAACGCTCGCAAGACGGCGATGTCGTCTTCATCTTTGGTCCGCCGGGTGGCCACCCTGACATTTCCTAGCCCCCCGAGAGTGGCGGGTTCTTACCCGCCACTCTCACCCCAACCCGAGATCTTTCATGAATGAAGTCACAATTACCGAAATGGATCTGCCTAATGGCGATCAAGCTTTCAGAGTGACAACGAGAGATTTCAGGTTGGGAAACGAAACATAAGCATTTAACAGGTTGACACAATTGTCCGTTTCCGCTAAGCTTAGGCGTTCGATAATTAACGAACACGCAAAATTATGAGCACGATGTATCAAGAACAAACCCCCAAACAACTCGCCAGCGAAGCGATTCGCCAGGCCGAGACGATTTTAGTTACCACCGGCCAAAATCCCACCGTGGACCAGGCTGCGGCGGTTATCGCCTTGGCGATGATCCTGCGCAAGTTTGGCAAAAAGGCCACCGCTATTATCAGTGATCAACTGCCCAAACAATTAGGGTTCTTAAACGTCAACGCTCTGGATCGGGGCCTAGCCGGCGCGCGCGACTTCGTATTGAAAGTTGACCTGTCCAAAGCCGAAGTCGATAAGCTAAAATACACCATCGAAGACGGCAAACTGAACGTACACATCACCCCTTACAAGGGCGGATTTGCCCCCAGCGACGTTACCTTTGGTTACGGTGACTTCCACTACGACCTGGCGATTGCGCTGGGCGTACCCACTCGCGCGCGGTTGGACCGCGTTTACCAGCAAAACTCCAGCTTGTTTGAGGCCGTGCCGATTACCAACATCGACTTTCATCGCAGTAATGAAAATTACGGCGCTATTAACCTGATTGAGCCGAACGCCTCCAGTCTAAACGAAATATTATTGGCCTTAGGCGAAAGCTTAGAAACCGGCCTGGTGGATGCCGAGATTGCTACCATCATGCTGGCCGGATTAATGAGCTCCACCGACCGTTTTACCGCTACGCACACGACTTCCAAGTCTTTGACTGTTGCGGCCCAGCTGATGGCTGCCGGCGCCCGCCAGCAAGACGTGGTGAAGGGGCTTTATAAAGGTGGCCAGCCCAACCAATCCCAGCCTTCGCAACCGACGCCCGCACCCGCTCCGGCTCCAGTTAAGCAGGAGTCCAACGGTTTAAAAGACCTCCGGAACCCGGAGCCTGAAGCCAACCCCTTCGTCTCTGCCCAGGATAAAGAGCTGGTGCATTCGCCCGACCTCCAAACCCTCGAGCCGTAATGGACGGGTTGCTGCTGGTAAATAAACCCATTGGGATTAGTTCATTTGATGTTATCCGCCAGTTGAGGCGCTCGACCGGTGTTCGAAAAATCGGTCATGCTGGGACACTCGATCCGGCTGCTTCCGGTTTAATGCTGCTCTTGTTCGGTCAGGCCACTAAGTCCGCCGCGCAATTTTCTAAGTTGGATAAGGTGTACGAAGCCGAAATCACGCTGGGTTCCGAAAGTTCGACGGGCGATCGCGAGGGGACTTTGAACAAAATTTCGGAGCGCCGGCCGTCGGAAGCCGAAGTTGCCAAGGCACTGAAAACATTTATTGGTCGAATTAGCCAAACGCCGTCAGTTTATTCGGCCATTAAAATCAACGGCCAAGAGGCCTACAAACGCGCCCGCCGCGGCGAAACCGTCGAAATGCCTTCAAGAACCGTCACAGTCTACAACCTGCAGACTACCGACTACAATTATCCGATTCTCAAAATAACCGCCAAAGTTTCAAGCGGCACATATATAAGAACGCTAGCCGAGGACATCGGCGCCAAACTCGGCGTCGGCGCTTATTTATCCGGCCTTGTGCGTACCGCGGTGGGGGACTTTAAGCTCACTGATGCGCTGGAGCTGGCCGGACTGACGGCCGAAACTGCCCACCAAAAGCTGAGACAGGTTGCAAGCTAACCTTAAAACTGCTATATTAAACAGCGAAGTGTTGAAGTCAGACGCCAAAACTAAGGTGATTGCCGGCTTGCAAGGCCACAAAAAGGACACCGGCTCGCCGGAGGTCCAAGTTGGCATTTTTACCGAGCAAATTAAGGAGCTGACCAAGCACTTAAAACTTCACAAAAACGACGACCACTCCCGCCGCGGCCTGCTGAAAATGGTCAGTAAGCGCCGCAGTTTGCTCAACTACTTGAGCAAAAAGGACCCCAAAAAGTACGCGGAAGTGATCAAAAAACTGGACCTGCGCCGATAAATTAACCAGGCAGTCGGTAGGAATCAGAGTTTTAGTCCGCACCGAGCGGGCCAGACCCCTGAAGCTTACTCAAGGCTGCAGTAAGGAGACTATGTCAGACATCATCCACCCTTTTGGTGGTAAAACCCAAGTGTTCGAGACCGAATTTTGCGGTCGTAAACTAACCATTGAAACCGGTAAAATGGCCTTTTTGGCCGACGGCGCCGTAACGGTGCGCTATGGCGACACCATGGTACTGGGTACGGCCGTGGTCAGCAATAATCCGCGTGAAGGTATCGACTTCTTTCCGCTAATGATCGACTACGAAGAGCGCATGTACGCCAGCGGCAAAATTTCCGGTAGTCGCTTTATTAAAAGGGAAGGCCGTGCCAGTGAACGGGCGACTTTAAGCGCGCGACTAATCGACCGACCCATCCGGCCGCTGTTCCCCAAAGGTTACCGTAACGACGTGCAAGCCGTGGCCACGGTGCTGTCGGCCGACCTAGTGTACGACCCCGACATTATCGCCATGACGGCAGCCAGTGCCGCCCTGATGCTGTCCGGCGCTCCGTTTGAAGGCCCAATTGCCGGTGTACGGGTGGGCCTGATCGACGGCGAATTAGTACCGTTCCCCACCGAAGAGCAGCTGGACAAAAGCAAACTTGATCTAACCGTGGCAGGTACCAAAGACCATATTATGATGGTGGAAGCCGGCGCCAACGAGGTGGACGAAGACACCATGATTAAGGCGCTGGAGGTAGCCCACAAAGCCATCCAGCCGTTAATTAAACTGCAAGAAGAAGTCGTGAAGGCCGTGGGCGTGAAACCCAAGGAATACGAGCTGTACGTGGCTAATGACGAGCTGATTAAAAAGATCGACCAGTACTTGCAAAAAAAGCTGGGTCCGGCCATCCGCCACGAGAACCAATATCAACGCCACGACGCCATTGTTAACCTGGAGAAGGAAGTTCAGGAGTGGCTAAAAGACGATTCAAATTACAACAAAAACGACATTGGCGTGGCCTTTAACAAGGTGATTGATTACGAACTGCGCCGGGCGATCTTAAAAGACAACGCCCGCCCCGACAACCGCAAAACCACCGACATTCGACCGATTAGCGGCCAGGTGGGCTTGTTGCCGCGCACGCACGGCTCGGCTTTGTTTACCCGTGGCACCACCCAAGCGCTGAACATTACTACCCTGGCGTCTACCAGCTACGCCCAGCTGATCGATACCATGATGGAAGACACCACCAAGCGCTACTTGCACCACTACAACTTCCCGGCTTATTCTACCGGTGAGGTCAAGCCGATGCGCAGTCCTGGCCGCCGCGAAATCGGTCACGGCGCGCTGGCCGAACGAGCCTTACTGCCAATGATTCCGGCGGTGGAGGACTTCCCGTACACTATCCGCACCGTGTCGGAAATTGTTACTAGTAATGGTTCCACCAGTATGGCCAGCGTCTGCGCCAGCACCTTAAGCTTGATGGACGCCGGCGTGCCGCTAAAAAAGCCGGTAGCCGGCATCGCCATGGGGCTAATTACCGACGGTGACAAATTCGTGATTCTCTCCGACATCCAAGGCGCCGAGGACTTCGCTGGTGACATGGACTTTAAGGTGGCCGGCACCGACGACGGCATTACCGCCCTGCAAATGGACATTAAGGTCAAAGGCATTACGACTGAAATCATGCGCTACGCCTTAAAACAAGCCAAGGAAGGGCGCGACCACATCATGAAAAAGATGTTAGCGGTACTAGACAAGCCGCGGGCCGAACTGGCGCCGCACGCCCCGCGCATTTACAAGCTGATGATCAATCCGGAAACGATTAAAATGGTGAT
>CAZHSX010000010.1:0-6434 GCA_964535275.1 uncultured Candidatus Saccharimonadales bacterium | reverse complement strand
GATATCATTAAGGATAAAGTTTGCCCCCACCTGGCAAAGTCGGCCACCCAACTGGTGCCAGGTGACGGCAATCCCGACGCCGACATCATGTTTATCGGCGAGGCGCCGGGCAAAAAAGAGGATGAACTGGGCAAACCGTTCGTGGGCGCGGCCGGTAAATTCTTAAACGAGATGCTGGAGGGAATCGGGATGAAGCGCCAGGATGTGTACATTACCAATATCGTTAAGTACCGCCCGCCCAACAACCGCGATCCCGAGCCGGAAGAGCGCGCAGCCTTTCTACCGTACCTTAACCGCCAAATCGACATTATCCAGCCCAAGCTGATAGTGCTACTGGGCCGGCATTCGCTAAATGCCTTACTGCCGGATCTGCGCATCAGTGCGGTGCACGGCCAGCCCAAGCGCACTGGCGGGCAAGTGTATTTGCCATTATTCCACCCCGCCGCGGCGCTCTACAACGGCGGTATGCGCCAAACTTTAGTGACAGATTTCAATAAAATCCCGCAAATTTTAGAACTTATTAAATAAATTAAAATAGGAAACTATGCAACCAAACAACAAACCAAATAACCCGACCCCAAGCCAAAAACCGGCTCAAGGTCAACCGCCGGCCAACGGCCAAAACCGGCCCAACCGGCCTGGATCGAACAATAAAGGTCGTCAATCCGGCAACCGCCGGAGCGATCGCCGCAATGGCGGCCAGCGGCTCAAGCCTTTGCCGACTTTAATGGACGTGCCGACTAACAAAACCGTCTACGCGCCCCGCAAGGCCAACCAGCCGACCAAAGACACCAAAGTCCGCATTATTCCGCTGGGCGGAGTTGGCGAGATCGGCAAAAACACCATGGCTATCGAGTACGGTAATGACATCATCGTCATTGACCTAGGCTTTAAGTTCCCCGACGAACAGCAACCTGGTGTAGATTACGTCATTGCTGACATTGGCTATTTGGAAAAGAACAAGCACAAGATTCGCGGCTTGGTGATTACCCATGCCCACGAAGACCATGTCGGCGCTATTCCCTTTAGCTGGCCCAAGTTAAGTGTGCCGATTTACGGCTCGCGCTTTAGCTTGGCCTATATCGAGAAAAAGCTGGTGGAATACCAGCTGCAAGTGCCGCCCAAACTGATCCACATTGATCCCGACCAGCACCAAAAGGTGCAGTTGGGCGTGTTCAAAGTGGAGCTGGTGCGGGTGACCCACGCCATTCCTGACCCCTGCGCGGTGGTGATCGACACCCCGGCCGGCCGGATTATTCACACCGGCGACTGGCGCATCGACCCCAACCCGGTCGACGGCAAGCTAACCGACCTAACCCGGCTCAAAGAAGTCGGCCAACAAGGTGTGGCACTGCTGATGAGTGACAGCACCGGCTGTGAAATCCTCGGTCGTACACCCAGCGAAAGCGAGATCGAGCCTAACATTCTAAATGTCATCCAGCGCCAAAAGGGGCGGGTGATTATTTCGGCTTTCTCCAGCCAAATCAACCGAGCTCAATCAATCGTTAATGCTGTCCACAAATCCGGCCGCAAACTGGCCATTACCGGCCGGTCGATGTTGGCAAACATCGAGCTGGCCTTTAAGCTCGGTTACATTAAAGTTCCGCCCGGCTTACTGGTGAAAATCCAAGACACCGTGCGGATGCCCGATGACCAAGTGGCGATTTACTGCACCGGTTCCCAGGGCGAGCTCAACGCCATTTTGTGGCGCATGAGCACCGGCGACCACCCGCACATTAAGCTCAAAAATACCGATTCGATCATCTTTAGCTCCAGTATTATTCCCGGTAACGAGAAAAAATTGGTGACTTTGATGGATCAACTGATGCGCGAGGGCGCACACGTGTTCCATAATGTCACCCGGCAACTGGACGACTGTGGCTTGCTGCACGTCTCCGGCCACGCCTACCGCGACGAGCTGGTGGAGATGATCCAAATGACCAAGCCAAAATACTTTATGCCGATTCATGGTGAGTTCCATCACCTGGTGCGCCACGCCGAACTGGCGGAAAAAAGCGGTATTCCGAGGCAAAACATCGTGATCGCCGACATTGGCGATGTGGTGGAGCTAACGGCCAACTCGATTTCCAAAGGCGAGCGGGTACCTTCGGGTGCTGTGATGGTTGATGCCGGCCGGGTGGGGGATGTGGAAGCCATGACCCTGCGCGACCGGGTGGCCATGAGCGAAGAAGGCATCTTTGTAATTGTCGCCACCGTCGAGCGCCGCACCGGCAAATTGCTGGGCAGCCCCGACATCCTTTCCCGCGGCTTCGTATATATGAAGGAAAACGAAGAGCTGATTCAAGCCGCCCGTGGTGAAGTGCGCAAGTTCTTTGAAACTCGCGACACCAGCCGGCCGCTGGATATGAGCGCGTTCAAGATGGACCTCCGCGACCGTATCGGCGACTTCCTATACCTGCGCTTTAAACGTTCCCCAATAGTCATTAGCGTCATCAACGAAGTTTAAATGAATTCGAAAAAGTTTGCCGACTGGTACGCCCCCGTAAAGCCGATTGTCGATCATACCGAGCAGTTAAAAAACGGTACGGTTTTGGATCTTGGTGCCGGCTCTGGTCGCAACAGTTTTTATTTGGCTGAGCAAGGGTTTCAAGTTACCGCAGTTGAAAAAAATCCCGATGCCGTTGCCAGACTGCGGACTGTGGCTAAAGCCCGTGACCTCGACATACAGATTGTGCAAAGTGACTTGCTCGATTACCAACCGCGCCGTAAGTTCGATTGGATAATTTGTACCATGGTGCTGCATTTTCTCGAGGACGACCAAGTGGCGGCTGCAATCAAAACTATTCAGAGCCTGACTGCCCCGGGCGGCTGGAATTTAATTACCAACCATTCGGTTAAAAATAAAGCTGGCCGAAGGCCGCATTTGTTCAGCGAACAAGAGTTGAAAGAATTTTATGCCGGGTGGGAAATTGAACGATGTCAGTACTATATGAGTGATTGGGCCTACTCACCAAATACGAAAGAACCGGGACGAATTTCTAATGTCGTTTTGCTCGCCCGCAAACCTTAAAAGTCAGCTGTGTAAGTAAAAGCAGTGACAAAAACACTCGCTCGAGCGAGTGTTTTTGTCATGTGAGCTTGAAGTGATCGCGTAGGTTTTGATCGTTTTCGATTTGGCCTTCGACGATGCGCACAAATGGATTAATGCCGTAGAGATTTCTTAGATAGGTGATCTCATCGCCGCAGGGGTAGGGTGATACCCAAACGCTTTCTTGCAATTGTTTAAGGCCCAGTTGCTTCATCGCTAGTCGCAAAGTATCGCGGGCTTTCTTTTTGGTGTTGGGAATATCAAAGATTACCAATCGCCAATTCTGGTCCCAATGTTTTTCGTAAAGCGGTTGGCTGATTTGTAGTCTTTGCCAATACACTCTGCCTTTTTCGGTTACGGCCAACTCAACGCCTTTGCCAGTTTCTTTCCAAACCACCCACCCACGTTTAATGCCATAAGCTAGACCGATTGGGATATCGTCGGGCTTATCCTGCCCGTCCTTTAATAGGGGAGCAAGTGCTTGAACGGCATTGGGGGCTGTGATGGCTGTGGTAACAACTACGCCTGCCGATAAAACTTTTAGAATTGATTTGGCGGTTTGGACGCCATGATTACGTGGCATGACAAAAATACTCGCTCGAGCGAGTATTTTTGTCAATCATAAGCGCTTGATTTGACTACAACCAAAAAGCTACAACCTGTATAATCCGGTTATGGCCAAACGCCGCCGGAACAAATTACCGTACTTTAGCTTCAAGCCGGATCTCTCGCCCGAAGTGGCGGGGGAGATTACGGGCATTGTCTTGGTGGCCCTGTCGGTTCTGTTGCTACTCGCCGTCTTTAATTTAGGCGGCGTTTTGGTACATGCCGGCTTTAATGTGTTGCGGCTGGGCTTCGGCTACGCGGCTTACATTCTGCCGCTGATTTTTTTGCTGCTGGCCTGGATGCTGTTTCAGCCCGACAAATACGAAGTCAAAGCCAACAATTACCTCGGTTTCGCAGCCTTCATACTGGCGCTGACCGGCCTCTTGCACCTGGGCGCCGGCGCCAACGGCTTAGACCTGGCCAACGCCGGCCACGGCGGCGGTTTTGCCGGCTACGCCCTCACCAAGCTGTTATTAATTGTCTTAAACCAACTGGCGGCCGGCATTATTTTAACGGCGGTTTTGGCGATTGGACTGGTAACAGCCGCCAACGCCAAACTGCGCGATATCTTCAAAAAGTTAATGCAGCTAATTGGCCGTCAGCCCAAGGCCGACATTCAAATTAACGAGCCGTCGGGCCTGGCCAACCGCCTGCCGATTAAAGGCACCATCGGCACCGGTGCCAAAGTGGCGGCCAGCAAGGAAGATTTTGAAGCCCTGACAGCCAACGCCGACCCGGACTGGACGCCGCCGAGCGTTGACTTGTTAGAAGAAGCCAACAGCAGCCCCGACGCCGGCAACATCAAAGCCAACGCCGCTACCATTCAGCAGACCTTGGCCAGTTTCGGCATCGATGCCCAAATGGGCGAAGTCAATGTCGGCCCGACGGTGGCGCAGTACACCCTAAAACCACCCAGCGGCGTGAAGCTAACCAAAATTATGACCTTGGATCACAACTTGGCCTTGAGTCTGGCCGCCCATCCCATTCGTATTGAAGCGCCGATTCCCGGCAAAAGCGCCGTGGGGATTGAGGTGCCCAATAAAGTGGCAGCTATGGTGCGGCTACGCGACATCTTAAACTCCGACGAATACAAAGCCCTGAAAAGTCCGTTGGCGGTGGCCCTGGGCCGCAACGTGTCGGGCGTGCCAGTGGTGGCGGATCTTTCAAAGATGCCGCACTTATTAATTGCCGGGGCCACTGGTTCGGGTAAAAGCGTCATGATTAACTCATTGCTGATCAATTTGTTGTATCGCAATTCGCCGTCGGACATGAAACTGATTTTGGTTGATCCCAAACGGGTGGAGCTGTCGCTATATAATGATATTCCGCACCTATTAGCGCCGGTAATCGTGGAGCCAGAAAAATGCATTTCGGCCCTGAAGTGGACGGTGGCGGAAATGGAACGGCGTTACAAAGCCTTTGCCGAAACCGGCAAGCGCAACATTGGCGAATACAATTCTGCCAAGGATCTAGAAAGCATGCCCTACATTGTGGTGGTGATTGATGAATTGGCGGATCTAATGAGTGTGGCGGCGCAGGAGGTGGAAGCCCTGGTGGTGCGGCTGGCGCAAATGGCCCGGGCTACCGGCATTCACTTAGTACTGGCCACCCAGCGGCCGAGCGTGGACGTGATTACCGGCCTAATTAAGGCTAACATCCCGGCCCGGCTGGCCTTTAGCGTCGCCTCGCAAGTAGACTCGCGCACCATCCTAGATCAAATGGGTGCCGAAAAACTGCTGGGTAACGGCGACGTGCTGTTTGCCAGCCCGGAATTTATTAAACCGCGGCGGTTGCAGGGTGTTTTCTTGAGTGCCAAAGAAGTTAAGGGCGTCACCGATTTCCTGCGCAATGCTCGTGCGCCGCAATACAACGACGAAGTGCTGGCCCAGCCCGTGCGCTTGGGCGGCGGTCGCAGCGGCAGTCTGGGTGATTTTGAGGCCGTGGATGATGATTTGTTCCAGGAGGCAGCCGACACCGTGATTCGCAGCGGCAAGGCCTCGGCGTCGCTACTGCAGCGCCGCTTGCGGGTGGGTTACGCCCGGGCGGCCCGGCTGCTGGATTTATTAGAGGAACGCGGTGTGGTGGGCCCGCCGGACGGCGCCCGCCCGCGTGACGTCTTAGTTTCAAGCATTAGCGACGTGGCCGCCGAAGCTGACATTAGTTATGAGGAATGAGCCACTCGAATACGAGGAGGGTTTGCCGGCCGGCCAACTGCTGAAGCGCCGCCGGACTGCGCTGCGGTTAAGTTTGGTTGAAGTCGAGCGCGCCACCCGCATTCGCGGCAAATATTTGACAAAGTTGGAGGCGGAGGACTACGACGCCTTGCCTAACGACATTTACACCAGCGGTTTTGTACGCGCCTACGCCGATTTTTTGGGTTTGGACGGCAAATTGGTGGCCAAGCAGTATTTAAAGGAACGCGGCGGTCTGGTGAAGGCCGACCAGCGGGCGGGCCGGGCACCAGTAAAAAGCCGGCGGTTGATTGTGACCCCGAAGATTTTTACGATCCTGGGAATATTGCTGGTGCTGGCCGGGGTGGTGGCATATCTAGGCTGGCAGTTTTCGGTGCTGGCAGCGGCGCCTAAGCTAACGGTGAGCCAGCCGGCGGCCGACCAGGTAATTTACGGGGCACTGGCCGACGTGGCTGGACATGTCACGCCGGGGGCGGACGTCACCATTAACGATTCGCCGGTGTTAATTGACGGTGATGGAAACTTTCAAGACCGTTTGAGCTTGCAGGACGGTATTAACTCTCTGCGTATCATGGCCAAGAATAAGT